>DATIXX010000014.1 GCA_035518095.1 Burkholderiales bacterium
CGTCACTTGTCACGGGTCACTTGCCACGCGTCACCCGTCACCTGTCACGGGTTACTTATCAACCGCAGTCATCAGCGATTCGACGCCGCGATTTGCGAGGTCGTCGGCGTGCTCGTTGCCTTCATCGCCGGCGTGGCCTTCCACCCAAATCCATTCGATGTCATGTCTGCCGGCCAGTTCGTCCAACTGCTTCCACAGGTCTTCGTTTTTTACGGGCTTTTTATCCGCGGTGCGCCAGCCGCGTTTTTTCCAGTCGTGTATCCACTCGCTGATACCTTGCTGCACATAACGGGAGTCGGTATGCAATTTCACTTTGCAGCGGCGTTTGAGCGCGGACAAGGCCTTGATTACCGCAGTCAATTCCATGCGGTTATTGGTGGTCAGCTTTTCGCCGCCGAAAAGCTCGCACGTGCTGCCGGAATACCTGAGGAGAGCGCCCCAGCCGCCGACGCCAGGATTTCCTTTGCATGCGCCGTCGGTGTAGATTTCGACCATTTTGCTCAATTCAGCTAAATGGGTGCGGCCGGCGCGTCTTTAAATGAAATACCTTCGCCTTGGATTCGCGGCGCACCGGCGCCAGGCTCTTTTTCGGCTTCAGCGCTTCATTCCAGTTTGGCTTAATGAGGCGCAATCCCTGCACGCGTTTTACCGCTTGCACGAAATACACGCCCCCCGAAATCGCCCACCAGCGGTCGCCTGCCGCTTCCACAAAGCGGAAACGCCGCAGCCATTTTTCCTGCTTGAACGGCGGCACATAACAGGCGAGTCGGCCGGCAGTCATTTCGAAGCCCAGCAGCGCAAGCCAGTCCTTGATCCGAGGCAGCGCGATGAAACGTCCGCGCCACGGGTATTCGCCGTTTTTACGCCGCAGTATGCGCAACATTCCCCAAAGGCTGCGTGGATTGAAGCCGCAAATAATCAGCTGGCCTTCAGGCATCAGCACGCGTTCCGCTTCACGCAATATCTGGTGCGGGTTTTCGTTGAATTCGAGCACGTGCGGCAGCAGCAGCAAATCGATGCTGTTGGTTGCAAATGGCAAGCAAGGAAAATTCGCTCTCACTTTGACCGAGCCTTCGCGGTCTGCGACGAAGCGCAGCGGAATGCGGCTCAGGCGCAGGAAATCATAAGGTCTCAGCCCCAACTGCACCGCGTTGAAGCCGAATACATCAGCCACGGCCGCATCGAAAAACGACTGCTCCTGCTGCAGCAAATATTGGCCAAGCGGCGTCTCAAACCAATCATCCAGGCTCTGCGTTGACTTTTGCATTCTTTAACCCTAATGATATGTAATGAACAACGTGACTGTGGTCCCGATTCCCGCCTTCAAGGATAATTATATATGGCTGATGCGCAACCAGCGCGTCGCCGCGGTAGTCGATCCCGGGGACGCATCACCGGTGCTAGCCTACCTCAGGCGCGAAAAACTGGAGCTCGCGGCCATCCTCAACACGCATCACCACGCCGACCATGTCGGCGGCAACGCCGGCCTGCTCGCTGAATTTCGCGTCCCCGTTTACGGCCCGCGCAATGAATCGATTCCCGAAGTCACGAATCGGCTGGGGGAAGGCGATCGCGCAACTCTGCCTTCGCTAGGACTGGAATTTAAGGTGCTGGATATCCCAGGCCACACCGCAGGCCATATTGCGTATTATGGCGCAAACCTGTTGTTTTGTGGCGACACGCTGTTTGCATGCGGATGCGGAAAATTATTCGAGGGAACCGCGCAGCAAATGTATGCGTCTCTGCAAAAGCTTGCGAGTCTGCCGGACGCAACGCTGGTGTACTGCGGGCACGAATATACGCTCGCCAACATTGCATTTGCAAAAGCCGCAGAACCGCAGAACACGATTTTAGAAAAGCTTGAAACCAAGGTGCGGGAGTTGCGGGATTTGAACATGCCCACCCTGCCGTCGGATATTGGACTGGAAAAGGCAACCAATCCCTTTTTGCGCTGCAACAATCCCGGGATCGCGCGTAATGCAAGCCGGGCTGCGGGTAAAAAACTGACCGATCCGGTGTCGGTATTCGCTGCAATCCGCGAATGGAAGAATAATTTTACTATTTGATAAATTTGAGGTTGACGCGCCTTGCGACCCTTGGTTACCATCGTACCGTTTGATTTTAACCTTGGGTATTCATGCCTTGTAAATCGGCATTTTTCGTTGCGGCGGCGCTTTTTTTGCTTCACACCGTAGCCTGGGGTGAAGCAAATTTGGCATTTATAAGCGGCACCGCCAGCCCACAAGCTACCACCACCCGCACGAGTCCTCTCCCAAAAGATATCCAGCAAGCGCAACCGAGTGCAGCGGCGCCCGATGCGTCACGCGTCACAGTATCCGCCGTGCCGGAACCCGTTCCGGCGGACGCCGGTGCGACGCTTAGCCCGCAGCCTGTAAGGTCACAGACCAAAGCGGCCAGTATGCCGGAACCTGCACCATCCGATACTGCTACGACCTCTGCGCCACAGGGCGCGCCGACCTCGCCGGAGCCCATTTCTTCAGACCAAGGTACGGCGCCTGCGCCGGTTCCGCCTGCGGCCGACGCCCACACGACGGCCCCGGCGGATCCCGGTTCATCACAAACTGAGTCACCCAGTGCGGCGAATTCCGAACAGTCGGATAGCGACGGGGACGCCGCACAACAAGCGGACGCATCGGATAGCGACCTCTGGGATCGCATTCGCAGCGGTTTCGGCTTGCCGGATTCGGACAGTCCATTGGTTGCCAGGCATGAGAACTGGTACCGGCGGCACCCGGATTATACGGAACGCATGATGGACCGCAGCAAGCTCTACCTCTACTACATCGTCGAACAAGTGCAAAAACGCGGTATGCCCACGGAGATCGCACTGCTGCCAATGATAGAAAGCGCATACGTACCCACAGCCGTTTCACGGAGAAAAGCGTCCGGGATCTGGCAATTCATTCCCGGCACGGGAAAAAAATACGGATTGGAGCAGGATTGGTGGTATGACGGCCGGCGCGATGTGATCGAAGCGACGCAGGCTGCACTGGATTATTTGCAGACCCTTTACAATGAGTTTGGAACCTGGGAATTGGCGCTCGCCGCATATAACTGCGGTGAGAAGAAAGTCGCCCGCCTGCTGGCATACAACAAGGCAAGAGGTCTGCCGCAGGATTATCAGAGCCTGAAGAAATTGCCGCGCGAAACGCGGAATTATATTCCCAAGCTCATCGCCATCAAAAACATCGTCAACGATCCAAAAGCCTTTGGGCTGAAGCTGGATGAAATCCCGAATGAGCCTTACTTCACAACCGTTTCCGCGCCTAGCCATATCGACGTGAAGGTCGCTGCGCGGCTGGCCGACATGCCGCTGGACGAATTTGTTTCGCTCAATCCGGCTCACATCCGGCCGGTAATAAGGGGCGATTCAGCAACGCTGCTGCTGCCAGTGGACAAAGCCGATACATTCAACGAGAACTTGGAAAATCGCGATAAACCGCTCACGTCATGGCAGATTTACCGCGCCGTTAGAGGCGAGTGGCTGTACAAAATCGCGCAGCGTTTCGGCATGACCCTGGAGCGTTTGAAAAAAGTCAACGGTATACTCCCACGCAGCAGGGTCACGTCTGCCGGCCAAATTCTGCTGGTCCCTGCCGACATCGAATTTTCGATGCGGTCTTCCCGCAAGTCCTTGGGCAGCCTGCACCCCCTTTACTGAATCGCCGCAAGCGCCTGCGTGTATAAAAAGCAGCGCGCGCAGTGCGTGTCGCTGAAACGGCTTTCTCCGGGGTAATTGACGCGACATTGAGGCATAACGTCGGGGCAGCGCGGATGGAAGTGGCAGCCGCTCGGCGGATTCAAGGGCGAGGGCAAATCTCCCTCGAGGTGGATGATTTCACGCCGGGTGGCGCGGTCGATCACCGGCACCGCCGACAACAATGCGCGCGTGTAGGGGTGGCGCGGATGGTTCAGTATCTCGTCTGTCTTTCCGGTTTCAACAATCCTTCCGAGATACATCACCGCCACTTCATGCGCGAGATATTCGACCACCGACATGTTGTGGGTAATGAACAGATAAGCCAGTCCGAATTTGTCCTGTAATTCTCTCAGCAGGTTTAAAATCTGCGCCTGAACTGAGACATCCAAGGCGCTGGTCGGCTCATCGCAAATGATAAGCTTCGGGTTCACCGCCAGCGCGCGCGCAATCGAAATACGCTGCCGCTGACCACCCGAAAATTCATGCGGGTAACGCTGCCCCATCTCCTTGGACAAACCGACCTGCTCAAGTAGCATGTCCACGCGCCGCGACCGCTCTTTCGCGCCGGTAGTCGTATCCAGTGCGGTCATGCCCTCCTCGATGATGTCGGAAACCCTCATCCGCGGATTCAGCGAGGAATACGGGTCCTGAAAAATAATCTGAAATTGCGCGCGCCTTGAGCGCAGTTCGCCACGCCCAAGGCGGGTAAGATCGACTCCGTTATAGCGCACACTTCCCGATGTTACCGGAACCAGCTGCAGGATGCCTTTGCCCACGGTGGTTTTGCCGCAGCCCGATTCTCCAACCAGCGCAAGCGTGCTGCCTGTTCTGATTTCCAGAGTGACCCCGTCAACCGCTTTCACGTAGCCGGCTGTGCGCTTGAACAATCCCTTGTGCACGGGAAAATGGACCCTGAGACCGGATACATTAAGCAAATCCGACGGTGCGCCAACGGGAGAAGGACGGGCGACCACGCGCTCCGGGGCTGTTACGCCCGCCGTCTGCTCCTTGCTGTCGCTGTACAGGTGGCAGCGAACAACGTGCCCAGCAGAGGCCACGCTCCAATCCGGATCGATTCTGCGGCATTTATCCCAGGCAAAATCGCAACGCTCGGCGAAGCGGCAACCGTGGAACTCCCGGTTGAGCTGCGGTACCGTGCCTTTGATAACCTCGAGCCTTCCCACGCGCTTGGCGGTATTGGGAAGCGATGCAAAAAGCTTGCGCGAATAGGGGTGCGCTGGATTGGCAAAAAATTCTTCTGCCTTCGCCGTCTCCACGATTTGGCCGGCATACATCACCGCGACCTTGTGCGCCACTTGCGAGACAACTCCCAAATCATGTGTGATCAGCAAAATCGCCATGCCCGTTCGCTTTTGCAAATCGCGTATCAGGTCCAGGACCTGCGCCTGGATGGTAACGTCAAGCGCAGTGGTCGGCTCGTCTGCAATCAACAGATGCGGTTCTCCCGCCAGGGCGATCGCGATCATCACGCGCTGCTTCATGCCGCCGGAGAGCTGGAACGGATATTCGCGGGCGCGCCGCGCCGCGTCCGGGATTCCCACCGCGTCAAGCAATTCCAGGATCCGCCTGTACGCTGCGGCGCCGCGCAGATCGGTGTGCCGGTACAGCACTTCGGCGATCTGCTCCCCCACCGTAAGTACCGGATTCAGGCTCAACGCCGGCTCCTGGAAAATCATTGCCATGCGCCCGCCGCGCACGGTGCGCATCGCGATTTCCGGGAGTGAAAGCAGATTCTGTCCGTCCAGGGCAACCTCGCCCGATACAATGCGCCCCCCATCCGGCAACAGCCGCATTATGGAGAGCGCAGTCATGGATTTGCCGCAGCCGGACTCGCCCAGAAGCGCATAGGTTTCACCGCGCTCAAGCGCCAAAGACAATCCATCCACTGCGCGCACCGGCGCGCCACCGATCTCCAGCCACGTCTCGAGGTTTGAAATTTTCAACAGCGGCTGCACGGTGGTCTCAGCCCTTAGGTAGGGGCGCGCTAACCGCGACTCGCACACGCGGGTCGAACGCATCGCGCACGGCATCCGCAAAGAGGTTGGCGGCGAGCACCAGCACGAACATGAAAAGGAACGCTGCAAACAGCGACCACCAGACTGGAGGTTCGCGCGCCATTTCCAGGCGGGCGCTATTAATCATGTTGCCAAAACTGATCATAGAGGGATCCACGCCGACACCCACATAGGTGAGTACCGCTTCAGCTAGCACCAGACCGCTGAAGCTCAACACCACGGTGATCAGCACAATGTGCATAACGTTAGGCAGAATGTGCCTCGCCATGATGCGCAGATGGGAGACCCCAAGGGCATGGGCCGCCTGGATGTATTCAAGCTCTCGCAATTTCAGAGTTTCGCCGCGCAACAGCCGGCACAGGCTGGTCCAGCTGGTGACCCCGAGGATGATGCACAGAAACAACAGGCGGACATCGGCGCGCTGGGTGATCGTAGGAAAAATCTGGGGGTGGGCATCCATGAATACCTGCATCATCAGCACTGCCGCAGCGATCAGCAATACATCGGGAATGGAACTCAATGTGGTGTAAAAGTACTGGATGCCGTCGTCCACCCAGCCTCGAAAATATCCGGCCATGATTCCCAAGACCAGGGCAAAAGGCAGCATCACCAAGGTGGTCAGCGTGCCGATTATCAATCCGGTGCGTATGCTCTTGAGCGCGAGATAAAGTACATCCTGGCCCACCTTGTCGGTGCCGAAGACGTGGTAGTGCGCGCTAAGAAACGCCACCGGAAATGCAAACAGCATGAGAAGGGCCAGCGTGATCAGAATCGATTTCCATGGAACTTCGGTTTCCCCACGCCACAAAGCTTTGGCGGTCTCGCGGAATTCGCGCTTTCTGCGCGCTGCCACCAGCCGTACCAAAGCGCCGGAGGCCGCGCTCCACACCAGCGCAGCAACAATCAACGAGTAAAACACGCGCCAGGTGATGTCTGCGGTGCGCTCGCTCGCGGGGTGACGCAAATTCGCCCCGCCATATCTGAGGCGCGGATACTCCCTAATTTCCCTGCCGTCGGGCAGCTGAACGGTTTCCTTGGAGAAAGAGTAAGCTGCTAACGGCGCAGAGTAGGTTTTTTCAACCCGTGTGCGCAGCCCATTTACGAGAATGTCGAAAACACTCAGTGCCTCCACTGAATAAAAGCGCTTTGCGTCGTTGCTTTCGATTGGCAGCCTGACGTGAATTGAATCAAGCAAGCCAACCGCTATATAGGCCGCAAGCACCGTAGCTGCAACCATCCCGCTCTTGCTCTGCGCGACCCGCCTCCAAGGCGCCGCGAGATGCGGCCTCCCGCGCACGTACCATACAAATAGCGCGATCAGCGTGAGCAGCAGGTAGATCAACGCATCGGTCCACAGAACAACAGGCATGAACGGCATTACGCGAGCCTAACCCGCGGATCGACCACGGTATATGAAATGTCGGTCAACATCAGCCCGACAATGTAGAGTACTGAGCCGATGAATACCATGGCGCGTACCACCGCGAAATCCTGCGAATTGATTGCGTCTATGGTGTAGCTGCCCAGTCCCGGAATGCCGAAAAACGACTCGGTGATCAAGCTTCCCAGAAACAACAGCGGAATGATTACCACGACGCCGGTCAGAATTGGAATCATGGCGTTCTTCAGCACATGCTTAAATAGCACCCGTATCTCCGACAGGCCTTTGGCACGCGCGGTGCGCACGTAATCCTTGTTGATCTCTTCCAGGAATATGGTTCGGTACCAGCGCGTGCCGCTGCCGATTCCGCTGATGACCCCGACCATTATCGGCAGTATCACGAACTTGGGCATCTCCCAGCCGAAAGCGAAACCCGAAATCGGAACCAGGTTCCAAAGTTTGCTTACTAGATATTGGCCGCCGATGATGTAAAACAATCCGGATATGGACATCATCGCCACGCATACCACCACGCCCCAGAAATCCAGGTACGTTGCGCGGAAGAACGCTATCAGCAGGGCAAAAGTAATGTTTGTCAAAAGCCCGACGATAAATACCGGCACGGCGATCGCAAGGCTGGGCCCCATACGGGTCCTGATTTCGTAGGCGATGTCGCGCCCGTCGTCCGACAGTCCGAAGTCGAAAGCGAACATCTTTACCGATTTCCCGAAGAAGATCGTGTCGGTAAACCTAGATATGCCTTGTGCGTTTGCGTTGTATAGCAGCGGCTTGTCGTAGCCGTGCTCGCGTTTCCAATTTGCGACCGCTTCGGGCGTGACGCGCTTGACGCCAAGCTGCATGCGCGCGATGTCGTCGGGCGTATTGACCACAAAAAAAAGCGCGAACGTAATAATATTGACGCCAATCAGAATCGGCACGGCGTAAGCGAGACGGCGAATTATGTAGGTAATCACTGCGTCAACCCTTCGACGGCCCCGGCAACGGGAGCGCCGCCATGCGCTCCTTGCGACGATAGCTGCGGACCGCTGGAATTGCGCTGACAACCAGCACTGCCACAATCAGCAACACCGGCCACAGCACCGGCTTGTTCCATTCCCTGCGCTCCTTGCTGCGCAAAGCGGGATTTATGCGCTCGTATTTGAGATTGTTGCGCGCCATCTGGTTCGGCTTCACATTCGAAATCCAGTCATGATACAAGCCGAAATCCTTCGGATAAAATCCCCACACCCAGGGCGCATCGTTGCGGACGATGCTTACCATTTTGTCGATGATGGCCTGGCGTTCCGGGCTGTCTTCCATGTTTTTCATGCGCTCAAATAATTCGTTATATTCCGGGTTGTCATAATTCGCAGCATTCTCGCCGTCGAACTTTACCTTGCCCTGCGCGCCGTTCAGCAAGAACAGAAAATTCTCCGGATCGGGATAATCCGCATTCCAGCCCCAGTTAAATATCTGTGCGTCGCCTTTACGAATTTTTTCCTGAAAGCGGTTGTAGTCGGTGGCGCGCACCACGAGTTGCAAATTGAGCTTGGCAAACTGCTTGCGCAGCCAGTCGAGACGCGCTTTGTCGTCAGGCCCGCGCGCGGTGACGTCAAAATTCAAGAGCAGCGGCGCGCCGGTTTTGGCATCCCTGCCGTCGGGATAGCCCGCTTCTGCCAGAAGCTCTCTGGCCGTTTCGATTGATTTGCGCTTTGCCTGACCATCCACCCAGTCGTACACCACGGGATTGATTCCCGCCTTTCCGCTTCTAAAACCCCAGATTCCCGGGGCAATCGGTCCCTGCGCGGGAATGCCGCGTCCGTTGGCGAAAATAGAAATGTATTCCTCATAATCTATTGCAATCGAAATTGCCTGCCTGAGTTTCCGCGCCCGCTCCGAATAACCGCCGACCACCGGATCGAGCATGTTAAAGCCCATGTAAATAATCGAAGTGGCGACCGATGTTTCAAGCCGGATTCCCCTCTTGCGCATGGCTTCGGTCACCACCGCCTCGCCCTGAGTGCCCACCTGCACGGCCTGGTCGAAGCTGTCGGAAGAAATCCCGGAAGCATCATAATAGCCCTGCAAAAACTTGTTCCAATAAGGAATGCTTTCTCTTTCGCGGCTGAATACCGCTTTGTCAATAAACGGCAGCGGCTTGCCGGCATCCTTAAGCAAGCCTGCCTTGGCGTCGCCGGGCGCGCCGCTGGACGGATAGTTCTCGGCATGGAAATTGGGATTGCGCTCCAGCACCATGCGGCTGTTGGGATTGTTTTCGGAAAGCATGTAAGGGCCCGTCCCCACCGGGTACCAGTCAAGTGTCAGGTTTTTCTCCGCCATTCCCGGTTGCCAATAAAACCGGTCCACCTCCACCGGTACCGGCGCGAAGAAAGGCATAGCCAGCCAATATGCGAACTGCGGATATTTCCCTTTAACCTTGACCGTGAACGTGTAACGGTCAACCGCCTCGACGCCCTCCAATGGATAGCGCGTCAAATCGAGCCATGAATCCTTGCCGTGTTTCGCAACCAGCTCCTGATCCGCCTGTTTCAGAGTAGCGGCGTATTGCTTGAGCCCGATAATGTATTCGCTCATCAGCCCGAAAATAGGCGAAGACAGCCGCGGGTGGGCAAGGCGCTTAATTTCGTATACGTAATCTTCAGCGGTCAGCTCGCGCGTGCCGCGCTGTTTGAAGTCGGACAGCGCGTAAATGTTTTTCAGTTCTTCGGGCTTGAGATTCTGATATAAAGATCTGCCGTCTTTGTCCTTGGCAAATGCCGGATGCGGCTGATAGAGAATTCCCGGCCTGATGCGGATTTGGTAAACGCTGTAGGCAATACGGTTCGGTTCGGCATCGTCCGGGAGCCTGCTTCCTGCCTTGTCGTAATACCGCACGGTCGGCATCTCCATCGCAGTCAGGGGAACCAGGGTATAAGGTCGCTTCAAATACTGGTATTGCAGCGGGGGCTCGTAGATCTGCGCGTTGAATACCGCTTCGTTTTCGCTGTACGACTGCACCGGGTCGAGGTGCTTGGGACGCTCCGTGAACGCCGAATACAAAATGTTCTTTCCTTGATCGGCAGCCGGATAGGGATCGTTCCACTCGGAGCTGCCGCATGCCGCGGCAAGCATCGGCAGCAACGCGCAAATGAAGCGACAGAACTGGAATTTCATCGGGTTCACAGTGTATAGCAAACAGCGCGCTAGCGTCATCTCCGCGCGCGAAATCCTGCCAATCGAAAAAGTTAAGTTATAATTCCACAGCGTCGGATGCATAGACAAGGATTTGCTATGGGAATTCTCGCCGGCAAACGCGTGCTGATTACCGGATTATTGAGCAACCGCTCTATCGCCTACGGCATCGCCGCCGCGATGCAGCGCGAGGGCGCTGAACTCGCCTTTACCTACCAGGGGGACCGGGTGCGGGATCGCGTCGAGGAACTGGCCCGTGAATTCGGCAGCGAGCTGGTATTCGCTTGCGATGTCAGCAGCGACGAGCAGATCGAACGCTTGTTCAGTGAACTCGGCAAATATTGGGACGGTCTTGACGGCATCGTTCATTCAATCGCGTTTGCACCGCGTGAAGCCCTATCGGGGGATTTTCTGGACGGGTTGAGCCGTGAGGCTTTCCGCACCGCGCACGACGTTAGCTCATACAGCTTCGCCGCCTTGGCCAAAGCCGGGTTGCCGCTGATGCAGGGACGAAAGGCCGCGCTGCTTACGCTGACCTATTTGGGCGCGGAGCGCACGGTGCCCAATTACAACGTGATGGGTCTTGCCAAGGCAAGCCTCGAAGCCAATGTACGGTATTTAGCGCAAAGCCTGGGGTCCAAAGGAATACGCGTAAACGCGATCTCCGCGGGGCCGATCAAAACGCTGGCGGCAGCCGGCATAAGCGGATTTGCAAGAATTCTCAGCTTTGTCGCGGAAAACGCGCCGCTTAAGCGCAATGTGACGATAGATGATGTGGGCAACGCCGCCGCTTTTTTGATGAGCGACCTGGCCAATGGCATAACCGGGGAGATCACTCACGTCGATGCCGGGTTCAATATCACGGTCGGTATCTCCGGAGTAACCTGATCACGCGCCCTTGCCCCGAACTTGGCGCTATTTCCTCTCCAATAGTTCGCGGTTGATCTTTACCTCGCCTTTTTGCCTGAGGCTGGCGATGTAAGCGCTAAATTCCGCCTGCGCAAGAAGCTGGCGCAGCTGTTCTGTTAATTGCGTGCGCTTCGCCTCATCAAACGTGTCGGGCTCCTGGACATGGCTTATCTTAAACAGCATAAAACCACCGTCCGCGTCTTCCACGCCTCCATAAGCAGGAAGTTTGCTCACATCGGTGCTGAACACCGCGCGTACTAAAGCCGGGTCCGCTCCTTCCGATGCGCTTTGACGGCTGACCAAGGTCGGAGCGCTCCAGGAAATTTTGACATCCTTGCCCTGCCGCAGCATTTCGATCTTCTCTTTTCCGTCCTTTGCGGCGAGGTCGGAGGCTTGCTGCAACAGCAGGATTTTATTGATTTGCGGTCTGGCCTCCTGAAGCGAATTAAGACTTGCGGCCTTGTGCTCAATCACATGCGCCGCTAGCAACGTGTTGGGCGCGACTTGGATGGCATCTGTGTTGCGGTTATTTTTGATTGCATCGTTCGAGAACAGCGCCTGCAGCACCTTTTCGTTGCCTAACAAACCGGCGTTCTTGCTGTCGCGAGCCAGCCATGGGCTTTGCTGGATAGTCAACTTGAAGGACTGGGCCGCCGGCTTCAGGCTATCCGACTGCTCGTAGACCATATTGCTGAAATTCTCGGCAAGTTCGTTGAATTTTTCGACCGCCTTCTGTTGTTTAAGCTCCTGCTCAATCTGACTTTTGGCGCTTTCAAATGGCGTCGGTTTGATGGCATTGAGTTTGATAATGTCGTAACCGAACTGGGTTTCGACCGGCCCGGCGATTTCACCGACTTGCATCTGGAAAACCGCCTCTTCGAAAGGCTTCACCATGGTGCCGCGCGAAATGAAGCCGAGCTCGCCACCTTTTTCTGCCGAACCGGGGTCCTGCGAATTCTTTTTCGCCAATTCCGCGAACTCCGACGGGTTTTTTACCACCTGCCGGTACAACTCGTCGGCCTTGGCTCTGGCCTGCGCTTTGGATTCGGGGTCGGCACTTGGCGGCACTGAAATCAGGATATGGCTTACGTCCCGTGTCTGAAACCGGGTGGGGTGATCGTCGTAGTATTTCCTGATTTCGTCTGGACTGAGCTTTATCTGTGAGGCGAGGCTATCGGCAGACAACACCAGATAATCGGCGCGCACTTGCTCGGGCGTTTCGAACTCGCTGTGATGCTCGTCATAGAATCGCTTGGCATCCTCGTCGCTGACCTTTGCCTTCAGCACAAATTGGTCGCTGGATATGGAATACTCGCTGACTTCGCGCTGTTGCTGGCTCAAGCGAATCAGTCTATCGGCGACCGATTTTGGAACGATTTCACTCTCAAAAGTGCTGCCCAGTTGTTCCAGCAGCATTTCCTGCCTGAGCTTATTTTCAAAGGTCACGGGAGTCATGCCTTTATCGCGCAACAGCGTTTCGTAAAGGGTCCTGGAAAATTTTCCGTTTTCCTGAAAAGCCGCATATCCTCTGATAACTTTTTGTAGTTCGGCGTCGCTCACGGTTAATCCCGCCTGCAACGCCTGCGTCACGAGCAGGTGTTGCTTGATCAGATTATCAACAACCGCCGTGCGCGTATCGGGGTCTTCCATCACTATCGGATTGAACTTTTCACCCATCTGGCGGCGTAGTGTGTCCTCCTCGTCGCGCATGGCTCGTATAAATTCCTGCTGGCTTATGCGGTAGCTGCCGACCTTGGCTACATAATCTCCGCCGCCAATGCTACTGAAATAGCGATCTACCCCAAACAGCGCAAACGGCAGAAAAACCAGCGCAAGAACAACTTGGGCGATTCTTTTATTGCGATAGATTAAATCAAACATAATACGTTAGGAACAAAAAAAGCGAACACGCGTTCGCCTGGGTAATCTCCAAATGTGGCGGAGTGGACGGGACTCGAACCCGCGACCCCCGGCGTGACAGGCCGGTATTCTAACCGACTGAACTACCACTCCGAATAAATCAAAATTCAGCTGGTGGGTGCTGAGAGGGTCGAACTCCCGACATTCGCCTTGTAAGGGCGACGCTCTACCACCTGAGCTAAGCACCCTGAACTCGGCCAAGGGCTCGCCTGAGCCAGAGCAAATTAATGGGGGCTGCGCTAAAGCATCGCCCCCGAAGCATTAGTTTAATGTATCTTTGAGCGCCTTACCAGCTCTGAATTTCGGGACTTTTGCGGCTTTGATTTTAATCGCGGCTCCGGTACGCGGGTTGCGGCCGTTGCGTGCGGCACGTTTTCCTACGTAAAAAGTGCCAAAGCCCGCCATAGTTACCATCCCTCCCTTTTTCAACGCTGTCGTGATCGCCCCAACCGCTCCATCCAAGGCGCGGCCCGCCGCGGCTTTGGAAATGTCTGCCGTCTTGGCGATATGATCAATAATTTCAGATTTGTTCACAGAAAAACCCCCTTTGGATGATTGCAGTAATTCGGTTGGCTCAATGCGGAACAACCTTGAAGTCACGCCGAAACGAAAACTTGCAGTATCGTTATAGCAAGCGCCAAAAGCCTGTGTCAAGCAATCGATGAAAAAAAATAGTGCCGGGTTGCGACGCGATCGAAACCGATACGCAAATGAAAATGTCTGACGCTAACTGGCGACAGAATCAAGGAACCTGTGATTAAGTTCTCCGCGGAGGGCGTTGCTGAGAAAGTACAAATGGATGCAAGGCGCGAAGAGGGTCGCACCGCGGCTGTGACCTGTTAACCAACGCCCGTTTGCGGGAGCAGCCGCATAAGCTCCCAGAAGCTTCTTAATGTTTGATCAACGCGGCGGGGGATTTATCTTCGACCACTGCAGGCAACGGGGCTCCGACGTCTTCCTTTTCAGGCGGCGCCGTCGGAACGCGTTCAAGCGCCAGTTCCAACACCTGGTCAATCCATTTTACCGGATGAATATCCAGCCGATTCTTAATGTTGTCCGGGATTTCCGCAAGGTCCTTGGTATTCTCTTCCGGAATCAGGACAGTTTTTATGCCGCCGCGGTGTGCAGCCAGCAGCTTTTCTTTCAGGCCGCCGATGGTCAGCACTTCTCCCCGAAGCGTGATTTCACCAGTCATTGCAACGTCAGCGCGCACCGGGATGCCGGTCAGCACCGAGATCAAGGCGGTGCAAATGCCGATCCCGGCACTGGGTCCATCCTTGGGCGTCGCGCCCTCCGGTAGGTGGATGTGCACATCATTTTTCTGGTAAAAATCCTCGGGGATGCCGAGGGCTCGCGAGCGGCTGCGCACGACCGACAACGCCGCCTGAACCGATTCCTGCATGACTTCACCAAGTTTGCCGGTCGTTATAGTCTTCCCTTTTCCGGGAAGCACGACTGCTTCGATGGTAAGCAATTCCCCGCCAACTTCCGTCCAAGCAAGTCCGGTGACCTGGCCGACCTGGTTGTTTTTTTCGGCCATACCGTAGGTAAAGCGCCGCACCCCCAGAAACTTGTTGAGGTTACGCGACGTAACGGTTATGGTTCGGTCGCGCTTCTTGAGCACCATGGTTTTCACTGCTTTGCGGCAGATTTTGGAAATTTCCCGCTCTAGTCCGCGCACACCGGCTTCACGTGTGTAATAACGGGTGATGTCGCGCATTGCGCTTTCAGTGACATCAAGTTCGTCTTGCTTCAATCCGTGATTCTTCATCTGTTTGGGCAACAGGTAGCGCATCGCGATGTTGATCTTTTCGTCTTCTGTATAGCCGGAAAGCCTGATCACCTCCATGCGGTCCAACAGTGCCGGCGGGATATTCAGGGTGTTTGCCGTCGCAACAAACATTACATCGGAAAGGTCATATTCCACTTCGACGTAATGATCGGTGAACGTATGGTTCTGCTCGGGATCCAGCACCTCAAGCAGCGCCGAAGACGGATCGCCGCGGAAATCCATTCCCATTTTGTCTACCTCGTCGAGCAGGAACAACGGATTTCGCACGCCAATCTTGGTCATGTTTTGCAGTATTTTGCCGGGCATTGAGCCGATGTATGTCCGACGATGGCCGCGGATTTCAGCTTCGTCACGCACGCCCCCCAATGACATGCGCACGAACTTGCGGTTCGTTGCACGCGCAATGGATTGGCCGAGCGAAGTCTTGCCAACTCCCGGCGCGCCCACCAAGCACAGGATCGGCGCTTTCAATTTATCCACGCGCTGCTGTACTGCCAAATACTCGACGATGCGCTCTTTGACCTTCTCCAGCCCGTAGTGGTCTTTTTCTAAAATCGCCTCCGCGGCCTTGAGGTCCTTGCTGATCTTGCTTTTCTTCTTCCACGGCAGAGACACCAGCGCCTCGATGTAGTTACGCACTACCGTAGCCTCCGCCGACATCGGCGACATGAGCTTCAGTTTCTTGAGCTCGGTTTCAGCCTTGCTGCGCGCTTCCTTAGGCATGTGCGCGGCCTTGATCTTCTTTTCCATTTCGTCAAGGTCGCCGCCTTCTTCGAGTTCTCCCAGCTCTTTCTGAATAGCTTTTACCTGCTCGTTCAGGTAGTACTCACGCTGGCTTTTTTCCATCTGGCGCTTGACGCGTCCACGGATGCGCTTTTCAACCTGCAAAATGTCGAGTTCGGTCTCGAGCAGGCCCAAGAGATGCTCGATGCGCTGCTTGACGTCAAACATCTCGAGCACTTCCTGTTTTTGCTCAAGCTTGAGCGGCAAGTGCGCGGCGATCGTGTCGGCAAGCCGTCCGGGTTCATCTATTCCGGCAAGCGAAGTCAGGATCTCCGGCGGAATTTTTTTATTTAATTTGACGTACTGATCGAATTGACTCAGGGTGGCACGCCGCAACGCTTCAACTTCGTGGCTTTCCACTTGATCCTGGGGTACCGGCTCGGTTTGCACCATGTAATGCGTTTTGGCGTCGACGATTTGATTGATGTTGCAGCGCTGACTCCCTTCCACCAGTACTTTGACGGTTCCATCCGGCAATTTGAGCATTTGCAGGATGTTCGCCACGGTGCCTACGCCGTACAAATCTTCCGGAGACGGATCGTCCTTGGCAGCGGATTTTTGCGCCACCAGCAATATGTTTTTGCCCGATTCCATTGCGATTTCCAAAGCTTTTATGGATTTGGGGCGACCTACGAAAAGGGGAATCACCATGTGCGGAAATACCACTACATCGCGCAGCGGCAATAGCGCCAGCAATTGTTCGGCAACCGGATTTTGTTGATTCATGTCGTTTCACCCAAAAAATGACAGCAAATCAAATATGAGGGCAACTCGCGGGAAATCAAGAATCGCAAAAGTTGTTGCGAAGCCATCCGGGTCGCGGCGTCAGGGCAGATCACGCCGAACCGGCGACCTTAGATTGGTCTGAATAAATAAGCAACGGCTTTGCATCGCCTTGGATCACGCCTTCATCGATTACTACTTTTACCACGTTCTCCATCGAAGGCAGATCGAACATGGTATCGAGCAAAATCAGCTCTAGAATAGAACGCAAGCCGCGGGCTCCGGTCTTGCGGGCCAGTGCTTTCTTGGCAATTGCCTTCAGCGCCTGATCGCGCACTTCCAATTCGACCGCTTCCATACCGAACATTTTTTGGTACTGCTTGAGCAACGCGTTCTTGGGCTCGGTGAGAATCTGAATCAGCGCCGATTCGTCAAGTTCCTCGAGGGTCGCAACCACAGGCAGCCGCCCTACAAATTCAGGTATCAGCCCGTATTTAATAAGGTCTTCCGGCTCCACATCCCGCAATACTTCGCCAATGTCCTTGCGGTTGTCCTTGCTTTTCACATCCGCGCCAAAGCCGATGCCGCCCTTCTGCGAACGGTTGCGAATCACCTTATCCAACCCGTCGAATGCCCCGCCGCAAATGAACAAGATATTCGTGGTGTCCACCTGGACAAATTCCTGGTTGGGATGCTTGCGGCCCCCCTGCGGCGGCACTGATGCGATGGTGCCTTCGATGAGTTTCAGCAGCGCCTGCTGCACGCCTTCACCGGAAACATCCCGGGTAATCGACGGATTGTCGGACTTGCGGGAGATCTTGTCGATCTCGTCTATATAAACGATGCCGCGCTGGGCTTTTTCAACTTCGTAGTCGCATTTTTGCAACAACTTCTGAATGATATTTTCAACGTCCTCCCCGACGTAGCCGGCCTCGGTAAGCGTCGTCGCGTCCGCCATCACAAATGGCACGTTGAGGAGCCGCGCCAGCGTTTGCGCAAGCAGTGTCTTGCCAGACCCCGTCGGGCCAATCAGCAGGATATTGCTCTTCGCGAGTTCAATATCATCGTTCCGGGTCAGGCTCTTCAGGCGCTTGTAGTGGTTGTATACGGCTACCGAAAGTATTTTCTTTGCCTGCTCCTGACCAATCACGTACTGATCAAGAATCTTGCGGATTTCACGCGGCACCGGCAAATCCGATTTGCCGGGTTTGCCGCCGCTTTCGCCATGCGTTTCTTCGCGGATAATATCATTGCAAAGTTCGATGCACTCATCGCAAATGAATACTGACGGCCCTGCAATCAGCTTGCGCACCTCGTGCTGGCTTTTGCCGCAGAAGGAGCAATAAAGCAGCTTTTCGCCGCCGATTTTATCCGACATGACTGGTCTCCCCGTGGGTCCCCAAGTCTAGGACATCAGGTTACGTTCTCGGTTCTACTCACCAGAACCCGGTCCGCGATTCCATACCTCACCGCTTCGTCGCCGCTCAGGAACGTATCGCGGTCGGTATCCTTCTCGATGGTCTTGATGCTCTGTCCCGTATGCTTGGCCATGATCTCGTTCAGGCGCTGGCGCAGATAAAGGATTTCCTTGGCGTGGATTTCCACGTCCGAGGCCTGTCCTTGAAACCCACCCATGGGCTGGTGAATCAGGACCCGCGAGTTGGGCAGGCAAAAACGTTTGCCTTTTGCGCCGGCCGCCAGCAAAAGCGCACCCATGCTCGCCGCTTGGCCGATGCAAAGAGTACTGACATCCGGTTTGATAAATTGCATGGTATCGTAAATCGCCAGTCCGGCCGACACAGACCCGCCAGGCGAATTGATATAAAAATAAACCTCCTTGTCCGGATTTTCGGATTCAAGAAACAGGAGTTGTGCCACGATCAGATTGGCAGTGATCTCATCCACCGGTCCAACCAGGAATACCACGCGCTCCCGTAGTAAGCGCGAATAGATATCGTAAGCGCGTTCACCGCGCCCGCTTTGTTCAATCACCATTGGAACCAGGCCCAACCCGCGCGGTTCCCGATCTCGGTTCTGCGTCATTTAAGCGTTACCCATCAGTTCATCAAAGTCCATCGGCTTGTCTTCCACTTTTGCCTGTTTCAGTACCCATTCGACTACATTATCCTCGAGAATCATCGCTTCGATTCCGCTTAAGCGTTCAGGCGACGAATAATACCACTTCACAACCTGCTCCGGGTGTTCGTAGCTTTGCGCGTACTCGTCAACGACGGTGCGCAACTGTTCCGGTTTGGGTCGAAGATCGTGAATTTTGACAATCTCGGCAATAATCAGACCGAGCCTTACCCGGCGTTTGGCCCGTTCCAGGAACACATCGCGCGGCGCCGGCAATTCCTTGCTCTTTATGCCCCGTGCTTCGAGGTCGCTGCGCGTGCCTTCCATCAGCCGGTCGGTTTCCGCATCCACCAGGGATTGAGGAAGATCCACCTGCGTGGCATTAAGCAGCGCCTGCATCGCCTGATCCTTGATCCCGGCTTGCACGCGGTTCTTTAGTTCTCGCAACAGACTGCTCTTGATCTCGCGTTTCAGTTTCTCCATGTCGCCGTCATGAACGCCGAAGTTGCTGGCAAACTCGGCATCGATTTCGGGCACCTTGGGTTCCGCCACGCGTCTCAGCGTGACATCGAAAGAGGCCATTTTTCCTGCCAATTCCTTGCCATGATAATCCTCCGGGAAGGTTAATTCAAATGTCCGGGACTCATTTGCACGCATGCCGGCAATTTGTTTTTCGAACCCCGGAAGCATACGCCCTTCGCCCAACACGAAAGGCAAATCTTTGCCTTGGCCGCCGACGAATTCCTGTCCAGCTATAGTTCCGTGGAAATCAAGCGTAACCTGATCGCGCTCCTTGGCTTCGCGTTCCACGACGTGGTAAGAAGTGCGCTGCTTGCGCAGGAGTTCCAGGGTTTTCGCCACCTGCTCGTCTCCTACCTGCACCACCGGCCGCACGATTTTCACTCCGCTAACATTGCCAAGTTTCACTTCCGGATAAATCTCAAAAGTCGCGGCACATTCGAATTGTTGACTTCCAGCCTGCTGCGGCTCGGCTTCAAACCTAGGCCGCCCCGCAACTTTTAATTTTTGCTCGCGCACCGTGTCGCTGAATCGTTTTTGCAAAGCATCTCCCAGCACTTCCTGACGCACCTGCGCTTCGTAATGCTGGGCAATGACCTTGAGTGGCACTTTGCCAGGACGGAAGCCGTGCATCTTCGCGGTGCGAGCCAGACGCTTCAATCTACTTTCCACTTCACCGTCAATTTGATCCAGCGGCAACGCCATTTTGATGCGCCTTTGCAACGGGCCCAAGGTTTCTAGGTTTGACTGCATTTCATTTCCTCAAAAGTACCGCACACTCGATTAGGCTGCCGCAAGCCGAACTGGTGCGAAAGGAGGGACTCGAACCCACAAGCCTTGCGGCGCTGGAACCTAAATCCAGTGCGTCTACCAATTCCGCCACTTTCGCAATGCGGTCAGTTTATTATATAAGGGCTCGAAATTCCATCATTGACTTTAACTATGTCGTATAAGATGCTGATATATCAGGTCCACAATTAACCGTTCTTCTTGTGATGCGTTTCGATTTGCAAGCACGCCAATGTCGCCTCAAGAGTATTGCCGAAACCGGGCAGCGCCAAGCGGATCCAGTTTTTATTACAGCGTTCTATTCTTGCCCGCGGAAAGTCGCCTTGCGCTTACTTGCCTTTTTGCTTTTTACCGCGAAATAAAAGAAAGCGCGGAAGAATGCTCCGATCCCGCGCTGGGGCAAATCAAGCTCAACTGGTGGCGGCAGGAAATCGCGAATGCATTTAGCGGTCATCCTCAGCACCCGGTAACCCATGCGCTGCTGCCAGCCACTACTCGCTTCGGCTTGTCGCATGACCTTCTGCTGCAGCTGATCGACGGCGTGGAAAGCAGTGTATTTAAAAACCGGCACGCCGATTTCCAATCGCTGCAGGATTATTGCGCCCGCACCAGCGGTCTGGCGGAACAGCTTGCGGCGCGCATTCTCGGATTAAACGATCCCGACTCCCTGCAACATGCGCAAGAGCTGGGAGTTGCCTTTGGCCTTACCCACGTCATTTTGAATCTGCGCCGCGATGCAAAGCGTAATCGCATCCTGCTGCCTCAGGACGAGCTTGCGCGCCTGGGCGTGAGGGAGGCGGATGTTCTCAACTTGCGCGAAACCGAAAACTTGAAAAAGTTGATCGAATTTGCTATTCACAAAGCAGAAAATTGTTATAATCGGGCAACTTCCGGATTTTCTGTAGCTGAACGAAAGGCACAGCGAGCGAGGACGGCACTGGCGGCAATCTATCTCAGTCAGCTGCGGGAAATCAGGGAAGATGGGTGTGGAATCTTGCGGCGGCGAGTTGAACTGACTCCCGTTCGCAAACTGTTTTTGGCATGGACAACTTGGGTAGGAGGTTAGCAAAGATTGCAGGGTTTTTCGGCTGACAGCCTTTATTATGTAAGGAGAGGGGGCGAAGAAAAATGACCAGCATGATCGTCAGCACGTTAAGCGGACTCCATATCATCGGAGACCTCTACCAATGCGACCCGACTCATCTTTCCGAGTCAAATGAGCTTAGAAAACGTTGTATACAGCTGTGTGCGGACGCCGGTCTTACCGTGCTCGGAGATTTTTTCTATCAGTTTGAAGATGCCGGCGTCACCGGCACGGTGGTCCTCGCCGAGTCTCATATCGCCATACACACCTGGCCTGAAACCTGTACAGTGGCTCTCGACGTTTTTGTCTGCAACCACAGCCGAGACAACAGCGATAAGGCCGAGAGGTTGTTCAAAGCCGCGCTTGCGTTTCTGCAACCCAAGAAGGTCTTGCGTAAAGCTGTAGTACGGGGGCGCTATGGACGACAAACTGCTCACCGAGTGGCTTAACGCAAACTGCGGCTATTTTTTCCGCGCAGGCGACAGACTCGAAGAATTCAATACGCCGTACCAACACCTCGAGGTTTACGAGACACCGCATTTCGGGCGTTTATTCCGCCTGGACGGCAGTTTCATGACCTCAGAAAAAGAAGAATATTTCTACCACGAGAACATGGTACATCCTGCCGCCATCGCACATCCTGAGCCGAAACGAGTTCTGGTTATCGGTGGCGGCGACGGCGGTTCGAGCGAAGAGCTGCTCAAGCACCCCAGCATTGAAAGCGTCACGTTGGTTGAGCTCGATGCGACGGTAGTGGACATCGCTAAACGATACTTCGGCGAAGTCCACAAAAAGGTTTTCGACAACCCACGCCTCAAGCTTATGATCGCCGACGGTTATGCCTTTATCCGTGACACCTCGGAGCGCTTCGATTTGATCGTTCTGGATCTGCCCGACCCGATTGGGCCTGCTACTGAGCTTTATACAGAGGAGTTTTTTCGGCATTGCCATCGGGTGCTAAAGTCCGGCGGGGCGCTTACCCTGCATATCGGCTCGCCCATATACCGCCCCGAACGGGTGCGCGAGCATGCAAAAAGACTCGCCGCCGTTTTCAAGATCGTGCGCCCCTACCTCGTCTACATTCCGCTTTACGGCTCGTTGTGGGGTCTGGCGTGCGCCTCGGATTCGCTCGATCCGCTTGCTTTTGACCGCGCGCAAGTCGAGCGCACGCTCAAGGATCGCGGCATCGCCGATCTACGATATTACAATGGCGATACCCACCGCGCAGTTTTCGCGCTGCCGAATTTCATGCGTCAGATTTTAAGCTGAACGCATTCGTCGAAGTTCCTGTTTAGGCCGAAATGGAAATGGCCATCCGAAGCTGCCAGCCCAATACCACGTCCCGGTTCCCGCAGGATTTCTTTATTGCGCGACTGAACCCACGAAATCGCGCCCGCGCCGCGATGATCGTTCTTGCACGAGCGCGAACAACATGACATGCTGACGCGTAAACACGCCACGATGGAGGAATTATGAGAACGAGTTTTTTTCTTTTAAGTCTGATCGCCGGAATGCTTACCCTGTCCGCGCCTGCGGCCGCACTCACGTTGCTTACCGAGGAAAACCCGCCGCTCAATTACACCGAAAATAATAAAGTCGCCGGCATGGCAACCGATGTCGTCAGGGAAATGAGCCGGCGCGCGAATGTGCCCATCCAAATTGAAGTCATGGTTTGGGGCGATGCTTACAAGCGGGCTCAAGTCGACAAAGATACCTGCCTCTACTCGACGGCGCGACTCGCCAACCGCGAACGGATATTTAAATGGGTGGGCCCAATCGCAGTCAACAAATGGGGCTTATTCGCCAAGAGTGGTTTTTCACAACCGATTAATACGCTCGCCGATGTCAGGCCTTTTCGCATTGGTGGAGTAACGCGTGATGCCAAGACCGAGTATCTGAAGCAACACGGCATTACCAACATTTTTGAAGTGGATGACGACAAACTGAATCCACCAAAGCTCACCTTAAACCGCAGGGAACCGGGCCGCATTGACTTGTGGATTACCAGCGTAGCACGCGCCAAGCAAGTCGCGGCACAGGCTGGGGCGCCGGATGTCAACCTCGTTTTCGTCGTGCGCGAAGTGGATTCCTATCTCGCTTGCAACCCGCGGACTTCGGGAGCGACCTTGAAAGCACTGTCGGCGGCGCTTGACGGAATCAAGAAGGACGGAACTTTCAGGAAAATATTAGACCGCTACGAAAGCAGGTAACCGGACCTGTCTCAACGTCAAGCCGTGACGACCGTTTATTAAAAGTGAAGCTGCTTGCGCAGCTTGTCAGGCAGCGGAATGGATTTCCCCAGCTCGTGGTCTATCCAGACCGCTGTGACTTCGCCTTCGGCGAATTTGACCTCGGGGTGATCCTCCAGGTAAATTTCGTGATAAATGGGAAAACTGCTGCGCCCCGGCTCGCCACCATAGACGCTCACTTCCACCGTCGCGGGGTAAACGATGGCTTTGATGAAGGTGCAGCTTGCAGAAACGATCACCGGTCCCTTTCGTGTTCCGCCGACCCGCACCTTAAGCGACTCCAACCATGATACGCGCGCCTGCTCCATGTATCGAAAATACATCGCGTTGTTTACATGTCCCACGGCGTCCATGTCACCCCAGCGCACTTTGATCTTCTCAATCCACATCAATTTTCCAGGCTGTGTCATGCGCAGTCCTTACGCGCAATAAAAATTATCGGCAGGTTAATGCCTGTCAGGCGCGGATTGCGCCGGACCCACCGCGAAACGGCCGCGTTCGGAGCAGTACAGCCGATCACGTAAACCGGTAAAAACAAGTATTAAAGCGCCTGAAATACAGCGGCGGCCCCCATGCCGGTGCCAACGCACATGGTCACCATACCGTATTTTTTACCGTGGCGGCGCAGGCCGTGCACCAGGGTTGCAGTGCGTATGGCTCCGGTCGCACCCAAGGGGTGACCCAGAGCGATCGCCCCGCCTAGCGGATTTACTTTATTCCGGTCCAATCCCAGGTCCTGAATCACCGCCAGGCTTTGCGCGGCAAAGGCCTCATTGAGTTCAATCCAGTCGAGGTCATTCTGGTTGACACCAGTCTGATGCAGCACCCTGGGTATCGCCTCTTTGGGTCCAATGCCCATAATTTCCGGCCGCACGCCAACCACCGCATATCCGACGAAGCGGGCCAACGGTTTCAGATTTAACCGCTGCAGCGCGCTTGAGCTCATCAATACCACAGCGCCGGCGCCGTCAGACATCTGCGAGCTGTTGCCTGCGGTCACCGAACCGTTGACAGCAAATGCGGGCTTGAGTTTGCCCAAGGCATCTAATGTAGTGTCTCGACGCGGCCCTTCGTCAATTGCAAGTTGTTTCACCTTTTGCACCACTTCCCGGTTTACCAGATCCGGTATAGTCTCTGTCACCGCATAAGGCGTTATTTCCTGCTTGAACTCGTCTGTGTCGATTGCCTTTACCGCACGTTGATGGCTCTCCAGTGCAAATTCATCCTGTTTTTCCCGGCGCACTTTCCACTGACTCGCCACCTTTTCCGCGGTAATACCCATGCCATAGGCAATGCCTATATTTTCATCACTGAATATTGCAGGATTGATGGATATTTTATTGCCGCCCATGGGAATCATGCTCATGCTTTCGGTTCCAGCGCCGATCATGACCTCAGCCTCGCCCAGTCTTATGCGGTCTGCGGCGAGCGCTACCGCCTGCAAGCCCGAGGAACAGAATCGGTTGACGGTCATGCCGGGCACCCGCTTGGGCAGCCCGGCGAGCAGCAGACCGATGCGCGCCACGTTCATTCCCTGCTCAGCCTCAGGCATGGCGCACCCGACGATTACATCGTCAATAGTATTGGGGTCGAGCCCCGGGCATTGTGAGAGCGCGCTTCCCAGGACATGCGCCAGCATGTCGTCGGGCCGCACGTTCCGGAACATGCCTGACGGCGCTTTGCCGACAGGCGTGCGCGTTGCCGCTACGATGTAGGCATCCTGAACCTGTTTAACCACGGTACTCCTCCAAAAGTATTGCGGAGCCGGTCTGTTGCTTGTCGCTCAAAAACTCGTAGTACCATCTCGTGTACTATTTCGTTTTATCGCTCCTTGCGTCGCGTATGCCGGCTTCCTCGTGTCGTTTTGCATCAGCCTGTGAGAGCTTCTTAATTGCGTAAGGGTTTGCCGGTCTTCAGCGTGTACTCTATGCGCGCCTGCGTTTTTTCAGTCGCCAAGAGCTCGATGAACGCTTCCCTCTCCAAATCCAGATACCACTGTTCGTCCACCAGGCTGCCGGCTTCCACGTCGCCGCCGCAAAGCACGTGCGCGATTTTCGATCCTATAAAATAGTCATGTTCGGAAATGAATCCGCCTTCGAGCATATTGGTCATTGCCATTTTAAAAGTGGCGACGGCGCTTCGGCCGGCGGCTGGAACGGTCACCCCTTTGAGCGGCGGCCGGTAACCCGCCTCCGCCAGCGCGCGCACTTCAGCCTTTGCCACGTACAGGAGTTCGAACCGATTCATGACCACCTTGTCGCAACTGCGGAGATAGCCGATTTCCTTTGCGTGGTCGGCACTCTTGCTTACCTGCGCTCTGGCAACCGCTTCAAAATACCGTTGCAGGAAAGGAAAGGCGTTGCCGCCTTTGGCGTCCAAAACCGCCCTGAATGCGAGTTCCTTGCACCCGCCTCCGCCGGGCAGCAATCCCACGCCCGCCTCCACCAGCCCGATATAACTTTCAAGCGCCGCTGCCACACGGTCGCAGTGCATGGCGAACTCGCAACCTCCGCCCAGCGCCATTCCGTCCACTGCGGCCACCGTGGGAATGGCCGAGTATTTCAGCGCCTGAGTCGTTTCTTGGAATCGCGCAATCATGGCTTCGACTTTACCCAGTTTATCCGCCATTAGCGCGTCGGCCATATGTAACTTGTGTGCGGCTTTCAAAACCAGCGACGATGCTGCGCTGGCATATTTTTTGACCATGACGCCCAATTCCGAGGTTTTCTCTCCAGTGCTTTGGTCGCGCATTTTGGTCAAATTTGCACCCAACGAAAACGGTGCTTCGGTTTGCCAAATAACCAGTCCTTGGTTGTTGCGCTCGCCTTCTTCGATTGCCCGCAGCACGCCCTCCAACACCTCGCCATCGATGGTGTGCATCTTGCTCTTAAAGCTGACGATGGCAATGTCATCGCCGGTGTGCCACATGCGCACTGCGTCGGTTTCAAAAATGGTTGTGCCGTATGTCCGCTCTTCGCCGAGCAGCGAATCCGGAAACAGTTGCCGACGGTAAACCGCGAGCGTCGAGCGGGGCCGAAAGGTACTCTGCGCCGGTGAATAGGAACCTTCCGGCCGGTGTACGCCGGTGGGCCCGATTTCCCGCACCCATTCAGGCAAGGCTACCGTGGCCAGGGTTTTGCCCGCGGCAATATTCTCATTAATGCGGCCCGCGATCCGGCTCCAGCCCGCCGCTTGCCAGGTCTCAAAAGGCCCGCGCTGCCAACCAAAACCCCAGCGCATGGCGAGATCCACATCGCGCGCATTATCCGCAATATCCTCAAGCTGCACTGCGCAGTATTGAAATAATTCGCGGAAAATCGCCCAAAGGAACTGCGCGTGCGGATGCGGGTTCGCGAAGAGCTGCGCGAATTTTTCTTCAATGTTTTTGTTTTTCAGGATTTGCCGGATTTCCTCGTCCACGACTCGGCCGGCCGGATGATAGTCACCTTTGGCCGGATCCAGCACATGAATCTCCTTGCCCACTTTGCGGTACACGCCCACCCGCGTCTTCTGCCCGAGCGCTCCGCTGTCAACCAGCGCCTTGAGCCACGGCGGAACATCATAGTACTTGTGCCACGGATCGTCGGGCAGCGCATCCCGCAACGTGTTCACTACGTGCACAAGGGTATCCAACCCGACCAGATCTGCAGTGCGGAAGGTGGCGCTCTTCGGACGCCCGATGAGCGGGCCGGTCAGCGCATCCACCACATCAAATCCGAGCCCGAACTTCTGGGCATAGTGCATCGTCGCGAGCATTCCGAAAACACCTATGCGGTTGGCAATGAAATTGGGCGTGTCTTTTGCATGGATCACGCCTTTCCCGAGAGTCGTCACCAGAAATTTTTCCAAGCGGTCGAGCAAGCTCGGATTCGTCGTTTCGCAGCGAATGACCTCGACCAGATGCATATAACGCGGCGGGTTGAAAAAATGCACTCCGCAAAAGCGTTGACGGACATTTTCCGGCAATGTCTGAGCCAGCCGGTTTATGGAAAGTCCGGAGGTGTTGCTGGCAAAAATCGTGTTCGGGCCCAGATGCGGCACGACTTTCCCGTATAGGTCCATTTTCCAGTCCATGCGCTCCGAAATCGCTTCTACCACGATATCGCACTCACGGAGCAGGTCGAGGTTCTGATCGTAATTGGCCTGACGAATATAGGAAGCACGGGATGTCACGGACATCGGACTGGGTTCAAGCCTTTTCAGATTATCCAGCGCTTTCTGCACGTTGGCATTCGGGTTGCCTTCTTTGGCGGACAGTTCGAATAATATGACCTCGACATTCGCGTTTGCCAAATGCGCGGCAATCTGCGCGCCCATCACGCCTGCACCCAACACCGCCGCTTTGCGCACGATATACGGCAAGTCCAGTGAAATATGTTGCTCTCGCATCGCGGCACAAGTCCTAAAATTCGTGGTTGTACTGCAGGCTTAGAATATTCGCGTCGGCACTAAATGTGCCGACAAGGAATCCACCGCCCGACGCCAGCTGGTTATTGGCGATACCGCCATTGTTAAAGAATAAGTGCTGGTAGGCGAGATCCACCGAGTCTGCTTTGGAATACTTGTAATTGAGTCCCGCCGCAAGCAGTTTGCGGTGGCTGTCGGGTATGGCTGCCGTGCGGAAGCCATCCCGCACCGGACTTTGGTCAAAGCCGATGCCGCCGCGCAGCTTCAGGCGATCCGTATAGCGGTAAGTCGCGCCGAGCGAGCCACGAAATGTATTGCGCCAATTTTCAGGCGTAACGCTGGTCTGCCCGTTCGCGAATACCAGCGCGATCTGGTTGAAATAGCTCCAGCGGGTGAATGTCAGATCGCTGAGCAACTCCCATCTTTCACCGATCGCCTGAACCGCGCTCAGAGAAATGGTGTCGGGCAGCGTGATCGCCGCTGTCATTTTGCTGTTGGCAAAGCGCGGGTCGCCCACTAAAGCAGCCGGCACGTTGCTAAACGACGCGCTCCCAACCAAGGTTTGGTGGACCGGCGAACGATAAGCGACGCCCACCCTCGTGGCGGTGGAAAACTGAAACAGCGCGCCGAGGTTGTAGCCATAGGCCCAGCTATTCCCAGCCGCTTCGACCGCGCCGTCCGCCGATTGCGGCACACCGCCGGAAATCAAACCAAAATCGATGGCCCTGCTGAGGCTGGCGTTAATGTACTGGGCGTTGAATCCTCCACCAAACGATACGTGATCGCTCAGTTTAAACGCCAGGCTGGGATTGAGATCGAACGTCTGGAGTTGGCTCTTCAGCGCTTGGTAGCGTCCCACCCAGGTTCCGTTATATTCGGTAAGCAAGCCGAACGGCGTGCTAACGCCAAAACCGTATTTAATGTCAGGAGAAATATCGGTCACCAAGTAGAAATTGGGAACCACAAACCCTTTGGCCGCCCCGCTGCCGTCATTTCCAGTCAACGGGCCGCCGGCGGTAAACGAACCCGCGTTATTGAATGTCAGCGAAGGAATGACGCCGTGGGCTCCCAACGACAACTGAGTGCCGGAAATCAGCACCATAGCCGCAGGATTATAAAAAACCGTACTTGCGTCTTCGCCGCTCGCCGCGCTTCCGGCAAATGCCACGCCCATTCCACTCCCGCTTTGCTCGTTCAAGGCAAAACCTGCCGCGAGCGCGCCGCCTGTTAATCCCCAGAATAATGCGCCCAATCCCGCGAGTGTTGTTGATGTGTATAAGAACCCTGTTTTCTTCATATTTGATTCCTTATGCAAGGACCTCGCCAAACCGCCACCGAATCCAACGGATATCCGACAAAATATGCTGCGCAATGAACGAAAAAACTGCACATTATTCCGGCGGAACGACACGCGGCTTCCTGTTTTCATCTACCGCCACATATGTCAGCGTCGCCTCAGTCACCTTTACACATTCCACGTCCAGTGGACCGCGCTGCGCATACACTTCAACGTCAACCGTGATCGAGGTGCGTCCGACGCGCACGATGTCGGCGTATAGGGTTACCAAATCGCCCACAAACACCGGCTGCTTGAACAAAAACGAGTTCACGGCTACCGTGGCCACTCGGCCGCGCGCGCGGCGTATGGCCGGTATGCTTCCCGCGATATCCACTTGCGACATAATCCAGCCCCCAAAGATATCGCCGACGAAATTCGCATCGCAAGGCATCGACACAACCCGCAGCGCGGGTTGCTTGTCATGCGGCAGCGTAGCTTTTTCTATGTCAGCCATGTTCGGTGCCCTTCATAAAGCTTGGCGAGCTGCTTTTTGTAACGCTCCATCAATTGTAGCCGACGCATTTTAAGAGTTGGCGTGAGCAGGCCATTCTCAACGCTCCACGGCTCCAGCAAAAGCGCTGCCCGCCGCACCTGCGCATGGCCCGGGAAATCCTGCAATTGCACCGAAATCCGCTTGAGCGCCAGCTGTTCAGCAAGCTCGCTTTGCAAGGCATCGGGCGCCAGAGGATCGAGTCCCAACTCCGCTGCAAGCTTTTTCCACTGCCCTTCATTCACCACCGCAAGCGCCGAAAGATAAGGGCGCGCCTCGCCGATTACCATGATCTGCTCGAACAGGGGATCGCGCGCTATCGCCGCTTCCATGTCGAATGGCGGGACTTTTTCTCCGTTCGACATGACAATGATTTCTTTTAGGCGGCCGGTGATGTAGAACTTGCCGGCAGCATCCATGCGCGCGGTATCTCCCGAATTAAGCCACCCATCGGAGCTAATTATCTCCCGGGTGGCTTCAGGATTGTTCCAGTAACCGAGCATGACGTTGCACCCTTTCACCAGCAATGCATCGTTTTCACCGATGCGCAGTTCTACATTGGGTATGGGCGGCCCGATACTCGCCGGAACATTATCATGTAAGCGGTTTACGCACACCACCGGGCTGGCCTCGGTCAAACCATAGCCCTGTATTAGCGGCAGGCCCAAGGCGATGAAGACCCTGGAAATCTCGGGCGCCAGCGCGGCGCCGCCGGTTATCGCGGTTTGCAGCCTCCCTCCAAATTTCGCCATTACTTTCGTTGCTACCAGTTTATTCAACAAAGGCCAAAGCAGATGCCCAACCCGCCATGGGCCGCGTTTCTGCTTGTGTTCAAAGCGGCTCCAGCCGATCGCAACAGTCAAATAAAAAAGCCGTCGCTTAAACGCAGGCCCGGCGTGAAGATGGGATCTGATTGCCGCATAAACCCGCTCGAATATTCGCGGCACCGAAACCAGAACTGTGGGACGGATTATCTGCAGGTCTTCCGCCAATAGCGGTATGGAACGCGCGTAAGCGATTGTCGCGCCGGCCATGACCGGCAGGTAATAGCCAACGGTGCGCTCGAAAGAATGCGAAAGCGGCAGGAACGACAAAAACAGCGAGCCGGGCCGCACCTGCAGGGTTTCCAGTGAATTGTACACGTTGGACAAGATATTGTGATGGCTCAGCATCACCCCCTTGGGCCGCCCGGTGGTGCCTGAAGTGTAGATGATGGTGGCAAGCTCCTCCGGTTTTCGCGCAGTCTCCATTTCCGGCGTGCCTTCCTCAGGTAACCAGTCTTCCACTGCCGCGACGTGTGCATCAATTCTGTCAGCCAGGTCGATTCCGTTCAACACTAGAATTCGGTGCAGGCCGCACCCTTCCCACTCATCTTTCACCGCTTCAAGCTGCTTCCATTGCTCCAGATTTTCTAAAAGCAGAACTTTGACCCCGGCATCCTTCAAGATATAAGCTACATTGCTTGGGCGATCCTCGAAATAAAGCGGCACCACCACCAGTCCCAATCCCATGGCCGCCTGATCCAGAATGACCCATACCGTACCATTGCGAAGCATCACGGCCACTTTGTCGCCCGGCGCAAGCTCCTCACGCTTCAACGCCGTTTGCCAACGCATTACCTGGCGCTGCATCTGCTCCCAGGTGTAATCGCGCCAATTTCCGTGTTGCTGATTGAACTCGCGGCAGGCAACGCCATCGGGCGTGCGCCTTACCCGCTCGCGGAACAGCCCGCTTAAGGTGCCTGCGGTTGCAACTGCAATCGCGTCCGTCTCCGGCAAATTCTGATTCAAACTCTGTGCATTCACAAAATATTTCCGCACCATATTTTAGTCGAGAAACAAATCAGTCGCGAGCGTGGCGCCCGGCATTACCGCATATGCCGAAAAATCCGTCATGCCGGCGGAACGCAAGACATCCTCATCAATAAAATAATTGCCGGTCGTCTCACGACTGTCTTTATTGAAAATAACATAGGCTGCATCGGCCACGATTTGCGGTTTCCGGCTCCTCTTGAAAACATCGACGGGGAAATGCACTTCGACTGCGGCGGTGGCAATGGCAGTGCGCGGCCACAGTGAATTTACCGCAATTCCGTAGCCCGCAAGTTCCGCTGACATACCCAGGGTGCAAAGGCTCATGCCGTATTTGGAGATGGTGTAAGCGAGGTGGTCCTTGAACCATTTGGACTGCAAGTTGAGCGGCGGCGCTATATTCAGGATATGTGCATTCGTCGCGCGCTTAAGATAGGGGATGCATGCCTGCGAGCTAAAAAAGGCGCCGCGTACATTGATTGAAAACATGAGATCGAAGCGCTTTGCCGGCGTGTTGGGCGTATCGGCAAGACTGATGGCGCCGGCATTGTTCACCAGAATATCAATTCCCCCAAAATGTTCCGCGGCGGTGGCGGCCGCCGCAGCAATTGCTGACTCATCACGCACATCGAGCTGTATCGGCAATGCATGACCGCCGGCTTCTTCTATTTCCTCCGCCACGCTGTAGATCGTACCCAATAGCTTGAGATGGGGTGTAACCGTCTTGCCGGATACTACGATTTTTGCGCCGTCGCGCGCACAGCGCAGCGCAATTGCGCGCCCGATGCCACGCGAGGCACCGGTGATGAATATTGTCTTTCCCTCAAGCGGCATGGCTGATTGGCGCGCTTTTCAGACAATGCCACGGAGTTTCCGGGGAAACTATCCGTATCAAGCCGTCTTCCTGCCAGCCGGTACCACGTTGCTTTCCGCCGCCCCGTTCGGGACGCGCATTCCGGCACCGAAATCGGATGGAAAATCGTCCACCATGATGACTTCGCGGCGCAGCGCCTGCGCTTTCGCCAATATCTGCATTTCGGCCGCGCTGATGATTCCTTCCCGCACGGCCTGGGCCGTGGTTTCCTCGGTTGTTTTGCCCTCGATGCGCTCGGCTTTCACTGCGTCGCGGATTTTAGCTTCAATTGCTTCGGCTGCAATTACGCTCTGTAGCGCGAGATCGAGGCACCCTACCGAATCGGCCTCGTTGGCTGGAACATAGATTCCCGCGGTAAGTCTGTCGCGAGTGGCAGAAGGTTCAAGAAGTAGACTCGCGACTTGCCAGCCCAACTTATCGCTCGGCGGGCAGAAGGTTTTGCCCAGAGGGAACACCATGCGCCGCAGCAGCCACGCCCAGCCTTTGACGGGAAAGTTATCGAGTACACCACCGATGGCCTCCTGCATGCGCCACAACGATTCCTGCAAAGACCAATGTACCAAAGGCAAATCGGGGCGCTGCCTGCCCTCATCTTCGTAGCGCTTCAATACTGCGGAACAGAGGTAAAGCAGGCTCAACACGTCACCAATCCGAGCCGAAATTTTTTCCTTGCGTTTCAGTCTTCCCCCGAGTACCAACAATGCCACATCCGCCACCAGCGCAAACCCGCTGCTCATGCGTGTCAGTTGCCGGAAATAGCTTGCAGTATCCGACGCGTTGGGAACGCGCGCGAACCGCGCACCGGTTAATCCCAGGAACAGCGAATGTGCAGCATTGCTTAAAGTAAAGCGCATATGTCCGAACAATGCGCAGTCGAAATCACGCAATGCTTTTTCCTCATCGCGATTGCTTGCGGCGTCAATTTCCTGCAGCAGATAGGGGTGGCAGCGGATCGCGCCCTGCCCGAAGATTATCATGCTGCGCGTCAGGATATTCGCCCCCTCGACGGTGATGCCGACCGGAATTTGCTGGTAGGCGCGTGCCAGATAATTGCTGGGGCCCATGCAAATCCCCTTGCCGCCGTGCACGTCCATCGCGTCGTTAATCACCAGGCGCGCGCGCTCGGTGAGGTGGTATTTGACAATGGCTGAAATCACTGCAGGTTTTTCGCCGAGATCCAGTGCCCCCGCGGTCATGACGCGCGCCGCATCCATCATATAGGTGTTACCGCCGATGCGTGCCAGCGCTTCCTCCACGCCTTCGAATTTGCCGATCGGGGTCTTAAACTGAACCCTTACACGGGCATAAGCGCCGGTCACGCGCGTCGCAAGCTTCGCCATGCCGGTACAGCTGCCCGGCAGAGAAATGGAGCGTCCCGCCGCCAGGCAATTCATCAGCATGCGCCAGCCGTGGCCGGCACGCTCCGCTCCTCCGATCACCCAATCCATGGGGATGAACACGTCCTTTCCGGAGTTCGGTCCATTCTGGAAAACTGCATTGAGAGGAAAATGGCGGCGCCCGATGTTCACACCCGGCGTATCGGTCGGTATCAGCGCCAGGGTGATGCCGACCTCTTCATTTGCGCCGAGCAAACGATCGGGATCATAAAGCTTGAACGCCAGGCCAAGCAGGGTTGCCACCGGGCCCAGCGTAATGTAGCGTTTTTCCCAAGTGACACGGATTCCCAAAATATCCTGCTGGCCCTCGAACTCGCTGCGGCATACAATGCCGTAATCCGGAATTGAACCTGCGTCCGAACCGGCTTCGGGTCCGGTCAATGCAAAGCATGGAAGTTCCTGTCCGCGCGCGAGGCGCGGCAGATAATGATTTTTCTGCGCCTCGGTACCGTAGTGCAAAAGCAGCTCCGCCGGGCCCAGGGAATTGGGAACCATCACTGAAACCGCCGCCGTGCCGCTGCGGGATGCAAGCTTGGTTATCACCGCCGAATGCGCCAGCGCGGAAAAACCCTTACCCCCGTATTGCTTGGGAATGATCATTCCGAAGAATCCCTGATCTTTAATGTACTGCCAAACTTCCGGGGGCAGATCGTAAAGCTCGTGCGTGATGCGCCATTCATCCAGCATCGAACACAGCTGCTCCACCGGCCCGTCCAGGAACGCCTGCTCTTCGGTGCTGAGCTGCGGCTTGGGCAGTGCAAGGAGCTTTCCCCAGTTGGGGCGGCCGCCGAACAATTCGCCTTCCCACCACACAGTGCCTGCGTCCAAAGCGTCCCGTTCGGTTTGCGAAACCTGCGGCAGATTATTTTTGAACCAATGTAGGAGCGGCTCGCTGATCAGTCGCGAGCGCACTGAAGGAAGATTAAGAGTGAGGGAAATCGCAAAAATGATCCACAACAGTACGCTCAACACCGGAACTGAATGGATGGTTACCACGGCAAGCGCGAGGACAACAGCGCTCCATATCCAGCCGCGGGCGCGATGGTAGGCCAGCGCCCACGCCAGCGCCAGAGCAACGGGTATCCAGAACCATATCGTCATGAAGGTGATACCTCTTTCCAGCGCCGGACGATGACTTCCATATGGGTCGCGTCTACCAACCCAGAAATAAGTTCTACATTAGGCAGGGTGCTATTTCCACCGCGATCTTCGTTCGAATTCCTCAACGTTTCGACGTTGGAGGTACTCATACCGGAGCTACCGCGGAATAAGCGTACGTTGGCATTGTAGTCCAGCGCCTGACCGCCGTAACGTGGATATTCACGGTTTCGATTTCTCTGTTTTGTTGAAATAGGCGGCCAATTCACCGATTACCCCGCGGCGGAATACCAGCACGCAGATGACAAAGATGGCTCCGGTAATCACCGTTACCCACTCTCCTAATTGCGTCGCATAGTTTTCCAGACCCACTACAATCGCCGCGCCTGCAATCGGCCCGAACACGGTGCCCATGCCGCCTAGCAGTGTCATCAGAACGACTTCACCCGACATATGCCAGTGTACATCGGTAAGTGAAGCCAGTTGAAACACCAGCGTTTTGGTTGCGCCGGCCAGACCCGAAAGTGCCGCTGAAAGCACAAAGGCGAGCAACTTGTATTTGTCCACGTCATAGCCCAGGGAAATCGCGCGCGGCTCGTTTTCGCGTATGGCTTTCAATACCTGGCCAAACGGCGAATGAATTGTACGGTAAATAATCAAGAACCCCGCAACGAAAACGGCAAGCACGAAGTAATACATGATGAAGGGCTGTTGCAGATCCAATACTCCGAACAGATGGCCGCGGGGCACACCCTGCAGCCCGTCCTCACCCCCGGTGAATTTGAATTGCAGGCAAAGAAAATAAATCATCTGGGCCAGGGCGAGCGTAATCATCGCAAAATAGATGCCCGCGCGTCGAATCGCCAGGCTACCGAAGACGAATCCCAAAAGGGCTGCTGTCGCAGTACCGGCGAGTATGCCTAATTCAGGCGGAAAGCCCATTGCTTTAATGGTAATCCCTGCAATATAACCGGCGGTGCCAAGAAACGCCGCGTGCCCGAACGAGAGCAAACCGGTATAGCCGAGCAGCAAATTGAATGCGCAGGCAAAGAGCGCGAAACACAGCAGCTTCATCAGGAATACCGGGTAGACGACCCATGGTGCTGCCAACGCTACCGCCAGCAGTACCAGCATGATTTTGCCGTCCCGGCTCATTATCGTTCCCTTCCAAACAATCCCGCAGGACGCAAGAGAAGCACGATGGCCATGATGACAAAAATCACCACTGCCGAGGCTTCCGGGTAGAACACTTTGGTCAATCCTTCAATCAACCCCAGACCGATGCCGGTCACTATCGCGCCCACGATTGAACCCATGCCGCCAATCACCACCACCGCAAACACTACGATGATCAGGTTGGAGCCCATCACCGGATTGACCGAAAATATAGGAGCGGCCAACACTCCGGCAAACGCCGCGAGCGCAACGCCATAACCGTAGGTAAGCGTAATCAAAAGCGGCACGTTGACGCCAAACGCCTGCAGCAGATTCGGGTTCTCCGTTCCGGCACGCAAATAGGAACCGAGCTTAGTGCGCTCGATGAAGAACCAGGTGGCGAAACACACACTCAGCGAAGCGATAACCACCCACGCCCGGTACTTGGGCAGGAACATGAACCCCAGATTGAACACGCCGCTTAGAGATTCGGGAATATCGTAGGTCTGGCCGGAAATTCCATAGAAATAGCGGAACACGCCTTCTATGATCAAAGCAAGGCCGAAGGTGAGCAGCAAGCTGTAAAGATGATCCAGCCGGTATAGACGCCGCAACATAGTGCGCTCGATTAAAATCCCGAACGCGCCGACGACAAGGGGGGCAACAATCAATGCCTGCCAGTAACTGACCGCGAAATCCGGATGACCGATCCATCCACCGACTTGCGTTAAAGCGATCCATGCGATGAATGCGCCCATCATGTATTGCGCGCCATGACTGAAATTGATGATATTTAGCAGGCCGAAAATGATAGCCAGCCCCAGGCTCAGCACGGCATAGAACGACCCGTTCACCAGGCCGACCACGAGTTGGCCCATCAAGCCCTGGACGGATACGCCAAAGACTTCAGTCATGACAATAAAGAATCTATCTTGGGGAAGCGAAGAATCTGCTGCTTAGATCGCGCCAGATCCCGATTTGCCGCGCTCCTCAGGTTGATCTGCAGACAGGCTCCGGGTCACTTTTTCACCAGCGGGCATCGGCTTTCGGAAAGCGGCTGGTAAGCCTGGTCGCCCGGGATGACCTGCCTCACATTGTAGTAATCCCACGGTTTCGTGGATTCCGCCGGGGTTTTCACCTGCACCAGGTACATGTCGTGCACCATGCGGCCGTCTTCGCGAATCCTTCCGTTGTGAGCAAAGAAATCGTTGACCGGCGTTTCCTTCATTTTCTTCATTACCGTGGAGGTATCGTCGGTGCCCGCGGCCTTGACAGCGTTTAGGTAATGCATGACCGAGGAATAAACTCCCGCGTGCACCATAGTCGGCATACTTCCGTGTTTCTCGAAGAACCTCTTCGACCAGGCTCGCGTCTCGTCGTTGTAGTTCCAATAGAACCCTGTGGTGAGATACATGTTCTGCGCGGTCTTCAGGCCCAAGCTGTGAATATCGGTAATAAAGAGCAGCAAGCCCGCCAGCGTCTGCTTCGGCGTGATGCCGAATTCCACCGCCTGCTTGATCGAGTTGGTGGTGTCGGTTCCGGCATTGGCGAGCCCGATTACCTTGGCGCCGGAAGCCTGTGCTTTGAGCAGGAAGGAGGAAAAATCGGTTCCGGGAAAAGGATGGCGCACCGAGCCCAGCACCTTGCCGCCACTGGCAATTACGACTTTCGCAGTATCCGCTTCCAGCGATTGGCCAAATGCATAATCCGCGGTTATGAAGAACCAAGTATTCCCGCCCTGCTTCACCACGGCCCGCCCCGTGCCGGTCGCCAGCGCATACGTGTCATACGCCCAGTGCACATTGGTGTCGGTACAATCTTCATTGGTGATGCGGGTCGATGCAGCCCCGGAAACCAAGGTAATTTTGTTTTTTTCCTTTGCCACCTTCATTACGGCAAGCGCAGTGGAGGTCGTCACCAAATCGACAATTACGTCCACGTTCTTCGTGTCAAACCATTCCCGCGAGATGTTGGCGGCTATGTCGCCTTTGTTCTGGTGGTCCGCCGAAATCATCTCGATCTTGAAGTTGGGTTTGGCCTGCGCTTTAAAATCGTCGATTGCCATCTGCGCTGCCAGCACCGAGCCCGAGCCGGACAGATCGGAATAGAGTCCAGAAAGGTCGGTAAGCACGCCGATTTTCACCACGCCGTCAGAAATTTTGTCCACCGCCAAGGCCTGATTTACGCCCATCGAAAGCCAGGTGACACTTATCCATGCAAGCAATAATCCATGTTTCATGATTGATTCCCCCTTTAAACTAAGAATGATTAAACACCCAGATACTCATGCAGCGTCTGCATTTTTGATTCCATCTCCTGCTTATTAACCGTCATGACAATCTGTCCACGTTCCATGACGTAATGCCGGTCGGCAAGAGGCGCCGCAAACCGGAAATTCTGTTCCACCAAGATAATAGTGAAGCCTTTCTCTTTTAGAGTGCGAATAGCTTTGCCGATCGCCTGCACAATCACCGGCGCCAAGCCTTCCGTGATTTCATCGAGAAGCAGCAGCTTCGCGCCGGTGCGCAGGATTCGCGCCAGTGCCAGCATCTGTTGCTCGCCGCCGGAGAGCCGCATACCCGGACTGCTCCTGCGCTCAGCAAGGTTGGGAAACATCTGGTAAATTTCTGAAACCGACATTCCACCCTGTCCAACCCGGGGAGGCAATAACAAGTTTTCCTCGCAGGAAAGGCTGGCAAAAATCCCGCGCTCCTCCGGACAATAACCCATGCCCAAATGCGCAATCTGGTGTGTGAGCAAGTGTATCGATTCCGCGCCGCTTACTTTTATGGAGCCGGTACGTCTGCCCACCAGGCCGAGGATAGCTTTCAGCGTCGTGGTGCGCCCGGCACCGTTCCGTCCAAGCAGCGTAATTAGCTGGCCTCGATTCACCGAAAAATTAACACCGTGCAAGATGTGCGACTCGCCATAATAGGCGTGTAAGTCTTGGACCTGCAGCAATTCGCCGTTCGCCTGGGTTCTAACCATTAGTGCTCCCGACGTAGGCATCGAGCACCTGAGGATTTTTCGCGACTTCTTCGTAAGGCCCTTCAGCCAGCACTGAGCCGCGCTGCAGCACCGTGATGGTATCGGACAAATTTTCGACAACGCTCAAGTTGTGCTCCACCATCAGGATAGTGCGGTTCGCCGAAACTTTTTTTATAAGCTCGGTCACGCGGCCTACGTCTTCGTGACCCATGCCCTGAGTCGGCTCATCAAGCAGCATAATCTCGGGTTCCATCGCCATCGTGGTGGCAATTTCCAGCGCGCGCTTTCGGCCGTACGGCAGCTCCACGGTGACTGCGGAGGCAAAAGCGTAGAGGTCAACCGCTTCCAGCAGCGCCATTACTTCATCATTCAGCGCATTCAGCGTTCTAGCAGAGCGCCAAAAATGAAATGAAGTGCCGAGCTTGCGCTGTAACGCAATGCGCACATTTTCCAGAACAGTGAGATGCGGGAATACGGCAGAAATCTGGAATGAGCGAATGATGCCCCGTCGTGCAATCTGCGCCGGCTTTTCTCCGGTAATATCGGCACCGTTGAAAATTATGCGGCCGTTGGTGGGGGCTAAAAACCGCGTGAGCAAATTGAAGACTGTGGTTTTTCCCGCGCCGTTGGGTCCAATCAAGGCGTGAATGCTGCCGCGCCTGATTTTGAGTTCAATATCATTAACCGCAACGAACCCCTTGAATTCTTTGGTGAGATTGTGCGTTTCCAGTATGAAATCGCTGCTCATCGCCAATCCGTAGTTTTTTCGGGCGCTATGTTCCCGTGGATGACGTTTTTAGAAGACGGAAGAAGTACCTTTCAGTTGATTGAGAGTATAGAGAAGTACGCCTAAAGACGCCAGTAAAGGCGGACGTTACTTCAAATATGCGGTGGCTAATAATTATTCAATCGCTGAAGCGGACTTGGCGCGCTCGCGCAGCATGAACTTTTGTATTTTACCTGTAGACGTCTTGGGCAGCGCGCCGAATATCACTCTTTTCGGAACCTTGAAGTGCGCCATGTTACCGCGGCAGTGATCGATGATTTCTTTTTCTGTCACATTCGCGCCTTCCTTCAATTCCACAAAAGCGCACGGCATCTCGCCCCATTTGGAATCGGGTTGTGCCACTACCGCGGCGGCTAATACCGCGGGGTGGCGATAAAGCGTGTCCTCTACTTCCAGCGAGGAAATATTTTCACCGCCGGAAATAATAATGTCTTTCGAGCGATCCTTGATTTTTACGTAGCCGTCGGGCTGCATGACCGCAAGATCGCCGGAGTGGAACCAGCCTCCGCTAAACGCTTCCATGCTTGCCTTCGGGTTCTTGAGATAACCTTTCATAGTGATGTTGCCGCGGAACATGATTTCACCCATGGTCCGTCCATCCGCAGGTACCGGTTGCATGGTCTCCGGATCCATCACTGTCATCCCCTCCTGCAGGGTATAACGCACACCCTGCCTGCCGTTGCGTTCCGTGCGCGCAGAAATATCCAGCTGTCCCCATTCCGGATGCTTGGCACAGACCGATGCCGGTCCGTAGGTTTCGGTGAGCCCGTACACGTGCGTAAGGTTGAATCCCAAGCGCTCCATGCCCTCGATCATCGCGGCGGGCGGCGAAGCGGCAGCTACCAGCCCGCTGACCGGCTGGTCGATTCCGGCCTTCATTTCGGCAGGAGCATTAATCAGCATGTTGTGCACGATGGGCGCGCCGCAGTAATGCGTTGCCTTGTGCCGGCGGATCGCATCGAGTATCAGCTTGGCCTCCACCCGGCGCAAGCAAACATTTGTGCCTGCAATCGCCGCCATAGTCCATGGAAAACACCAGCCATTGCAGTGAAACATGGGCAGCGTCCAAAGATATATGGAATGGCGCGGCATGCCCCAATCTATGATGTTGCTTAGCGCGTTAAGGTATGCGCCGCGGTGATGGTACACGACCCCCTTGGGATTGCCGGTGGTGCCCGAAGTATAGTTAAGCGATATTGCGTTCCACTCGTCTTCCGGGAGCGACCAGGCGAAATCCGGATCGCCGGTTTTGAGAAAAGCTTCGTAGTCCATTTCACCCAACAGCGCGCCGCCTTTGAACTCCGGATCGTCGACATCGATCACCAGTAGTTTTTTATCCAGCATCGCGAGCGCCTTGGCGGCAGTCGCGGAAAACTCGCGGTCAGTTATTAATATCTTCGCCTCGCCGTGCTTGAGCATGAAGGCAATGGCTTCCGCATCCAGTCGCGTGTTCAGCGTGTTTAACACCGCACCGCTCATCGGCACGCCGAAATGGGCTTCGAACATCTGCGGAATGTTGGGCAGCATCACCGCTACCGTATCCCCCGCGCCAAGCCCGCGCTTCGCCAGAGCGCAGGCTAGCCGGCGGCAACGCGCGTAGGTTTCGCCCCAAGTAAACTTGCGGTCGCCATGGACAACGGCGGCGTGTTTGGGATAGACGTAAGCCGTGCGCTCCAGGAAACTCAGCGGCGAAAGGGGCGTGTAATTCGCGGGGTTTTTGTCCAAATCAGAGCTGTAATAGTTGATTCGAGCCATAGTGCCCTCGTTAATTTGAATAGGGACAATTGAGGTGTCACGCCGAGTAAAAGAACCTGAAATGAATTTACCCGCTTGTTCAGCGAATAGCAACGGTCGTTCCCGAAGCCCGGATTACCTTATCCTCGAAACCGCGTCGCCCACCCGTTCCACTGCGATGACCTCGATGCCGTCAATCGGCTGCTTGGGCTTGTTCGCCTTCGGAATCAGCGCCTGTTTGAAACCCAGTTTGGCGGCTTCCTTGAGACGCTCCTGTCCGCGCTGAACAGGCCTGATCTCCCCGGCCAGGCCCACTTCGCCAAACGCGACAAGCTTTTGCGCCAACGGCTTGTTCGTCAGCGATGAAACGATCGCAAGCAGTACCGCCAAATCCGCGGCGGGTTCGGCGATTTTGACGCCGCCCACGGCGTTGACGAAAACATCCTGGTCGAAACACGCGATGCCGGCGTGGCGGTGCAGCACCGCGAGCAACATCGCCAGACGATTTTGCTCGAGCCCGACCGTAAGGCGCCGCGGGTTCGGAGCGTGCGCGTCGTCCACCAGCGCCTGTACTTCGACTAACAAAGGCCGCGTGCCTTCCTGCGTCACCAGCACGCATGAACCCGCGACCTCTTGGCCGTGCTGCGAAAGAAACAGCGCCGATGGATTGTTAACTCCTCTCAACCCCTTGTCTGTCATGGCGAACACGCCAATCTCGTTGACCGCCCCGAAGCGGTTCTTCACCGCCCGGATCAAGCGGAAGCTGGAGTGAGTGTCGCCCTCGAAATAGAGCACGGTGTCCACAATGTGCTCCAGTACACGCGGGCCGGCCAAGGTCCCCTCCTTGGTTACATGCCCGATAAAAATAATAGCCGTGCCGCTTTGCTTGGCGAAGCGCGCAAGCTGCGCCGCGCATTCGCGCACCTGCGCCACCGATCCCGGCGCCGATTGCAGCGCGTCGGAATAAAGGGTCTGAATCGAATCCATGACCGCCACTTCCGGTTGGTGCGAACCCAAAGTGGCGAGAATTTTTTCCAGCTGGATTTCTGCCAGAAGCTGCAGCGGTTTGGCGTCAAGCGCAAGGCGCCGGGCGCGTAGCGCGATCTGGTGCGCAGATTCTTCCCCGCTCACGTACAGCACGTTGCGCTGCGCCCCCATTTGGCACAGCGCCTGCAGCAGAAGTGTGGATTTACCAATCCCCGGATCACCGCCCAGCAATACGACCGCACCTTGCACCAGCCCGCCGCCAAGCACGCGGTCAAACTCCGATATTCCGGTTGGCTGGCGCGGCAGCTCATGGGTTTGCACATCGCCCAATGATTGCAATTTGCCCGGCGCGGCCGAAGCGAAGCGGTTTTTGGAGCCAGAATCAACCACCGTTTCGACCAGGGTGTTCCATGCGGAGCAATGCGGGCACTGTCCTTGCCATTTCGGCGATTGCCCGCCGCACTCGGCGCACACGTAAATCGATTTTTGCTTAGCCATTGGATTCGATGACGGGTACGCGCGAATTCAATTTTGTAAATAATTCGTAGCTTACCGTGCCCGCCGCTTTCGCCACTTCTTCCACCGCCAATCCCTCCCCCCAAAGCACAACCGGCGTGCCGACACCGGCGTTTTGAATTCCGCTTAAATCCACACACAAAGTATCCATCGAAACTCGCCCCAAGGTGCGGGTGATTCTTCCATCGACGCAAACCGGTGTGCCTGTGCCTGCACGGCGCGGGTAGCCATCGGCATAACCGCAAGCAACGATGCCCGCACGCATCGCTCGTTCCGCGGTGTATAAGCTGTTATAGCCCACCTTATCGCCGGGTTTTAAATCCTGAATCGCAATGATCCGGCTCTCCAGGGTCATTACCGGTTGCAGGCCGAGCTGCTTTGCGCTCGTTTCCGCAACCGGCGACGAACCATAAAGCATGATGCCGGGACGTTCCCAATCGCTTCGCGTTTCAGGAAAGCGCAGCAGTGCCGCCGTATTTGCAAGACTGCGCGGCAGTAATTCGCCGGCGGTAATTTTTTTGAATTCCGCTAATTGCCACGCAATACCCTGTTCATCATCTGCGCAGGCAAAGTGTGTCATCAAGGTAATCCCGGACACATGCCGGCTTTGTTTGAGCGCGTTCACCGCAGCGCTAAACATTTGCGGCTTGAATCCCAAACGGTTCATGCCGGTATTGAGCTTGAGAAACACCTCGAGCTTGAACGGCGCCTCGGCAGCGCGCAGCCAATCCAGCTGCTCCTGTTGGTGTATCACCGGCGTGAGAAGGTGCTGCGCGAACACCGGTAATTCCTCCGGGCCGTAGAACCCGTTCAGCAACAGAATGCTCTGCTTGAAGCCCGAACTACGCAAATCGACCGCATCATGCAGATCGATCACCGCGAATCCATCAGCGCCGGAAAGGCCACGTGCGGCGCGCAACAGGCCATGGCCATAGCCGTTGGCCTTAATCACCGCCATGATGCGTGAATTGGGGGCGCGCCGCTTTGCCACGGCGAGATTGTTTTGCAGCGCTAAATGGTTGATGCGTGCGTGAAGCGGACGCGGCATATATAGATTCTTTTCTGAGGGCGCGGAGCGCAGCGTGCTATTTAATCATAATACGGCAACTTCGGATCAAGCCCAAAGTAAACAAATGGCGGTGCTCACAGTTTCGTGTTATAAAGCTGCGAAAATTAAACTTATCAACGTCTTTCAGTTCATGTAAAAATCAAATTCGAATAACCCATTCCAAAGCATGAAACCCGGCTTTTACATCATACTTGCCGCACAATTTTTTTCCGCTCTTGCCGACAATGCGCTGCTGTTTGCGGCAATCGCTCTGCTCATGCAAATGGACGCGCCGAACTGGCAACAGCCGGTATTGAATCAGTTCTTCGTATTTTCCTACATTGCCCTTGCCCCCTTTGTTGGACCGTTCGCCGACTCCCTGCCCAAAGGCATGGTGATGTTTATCAGCAATGCCGTTAAAGCGGTGGGCTGTTTGGCAATGCTGATCGGTATGCACCCTTTTTATGCGTACGGCATCGTCGGTGTCGGCGCCGCCATGTATTCTCCGGCAAAATACGGCATTCTCACGGAATACCTGCCGCCGCAAAAATTGGTACTTGCAAACGGCTGGATGGAGGGCCTGACCGTAGCCGCGATTATTTTGGGGGCTATATTGGGCAGCTTCCTGGTAAGCCCGAAAATCGCAAACCACTATTTGCAGTTGTTTGACATACCGGGCATTGAAACCGGAATTGACACGCCGCCCCAATTCGCCATTTCGGTCGTTCTCGGCCTGTATCTTGTGGCTGCGGCATTCAATCTCTACATTCCAAAAGTAGCCATTGACCACAAGCTGCCAAAAAAAAATCCGTTTTACATCCTGCAAGATTTCTGGAACTGCTTCAGGCTTTTGTGGCGTGATCCGCTCGGCCAAGTGTCGCTGGCGGTCACTACGCTGTTTTGGGGCGTGGGCGTCGCGCTGCGCCTCATCGTACTCGCCTGGGCGGCCGTAGCGCTGAACTTCGACCTGGAAAAAGCAACACGGCTTACCGCCGTGGTGGCGATCGGGATCGCCATCGGCGCGGTCGTAGCCGCGAAGTACGTCAGGCTTGAAAATTCGGTGCGCGTGCTGCCGGTTGGCATCGCGATGGGAATCGGCCTCATGGTCACGACATACACGACCAATCTGTATCTCATATTGGTGCTACTGCTCCTTATAGGAACAATGGCTGGGTTTTTCGTGGTGCCGATGAACGCGCTGCTGCAACACCGCGGGCACTTATTAATGGGCGCCGGGCACTCCATAGCGGTGCAGAACTTCAATGAAAACCTGAGCATCCTCGGCATGCTGGGCATTTACGCGGTGCTTGATAAATTGGGCTCCTCCATATTTACCGTGATGATCGTTTTCGGCTTGTTCAGCTCGGGGATAATGACCTATCTTTACCGCAGACACCGGCAGGACAGAGTTGAAACCTGATGTTTTCGCAACCGTACAACACGGTTCTAAAGTATCGCCGGTTTGTCAGGTAGCTCGTTGGGCTGTTTTGCAGGATAGTGCCGCTGCAGGTGACTGCCGACGTTTTTGATTCCGGCAATAATCCCGTTTTCAAAGCGTCCTTCCCGAAACGCCTGTTCCATGTCACGGCATATCGGTTCCCATCCCGCATTTCCGAGTCGCGCGTGAATTCCGCGATCGGCGACAATCTCCACGTCGCGGTCGGCAAGCAGCAGATAAATCAGCACGCCGTTGTTGTGTTCGGTGTCCCACACTTTTAGCCGCGAGAATATTTCAATGGAGCGCTCCCGCGCGCTCTGGCCGCGCAGCAAAGCTGCAATATCCAATGCCGGCTCGACCGCAAAGCGGATTTGCCCGCCGTGTGTGGCTTCGCTCTCGCGAACCGCATGCTCGATCGCACGCATGGCACGCGGCGGCAAAACGCGCGTCACAGCGAGGTGGCCGGTGACCAGATGTTTGAGCAAACGCTTTAGATTCAAGTCACCAGCTCCCTGAGGCGCCGCCGCCGCCAAAACCGCCCCCGCCTCCGCTAAAACCGCCCCCGCTAAAGCCTCCGCTTCCGAAGCCGCCGCTGCTGTATGCGCCGGGCCAGCCTCCGTACCAGCCGCGGCTGCCACCGAAAAGCGTAAACAAAAAACCAATTGCACCGATGACTAGCGCCATGGTCAAGGGGACGATGAACAGCCACGCGAGCAAACTTATAAGTCCTCCGACCAGGCTCGCCGCGGCAAAGCGGCCCAACAGGGCGCGCAATATTCCCCCAACGATCATTACCAGTATCAAACCGATAAACAGCGCCGGTCCCAAGTTTCTGGATTTAAACGAAGACGAAATGGAATGGCTGGGCGCAGGCAAAGGCTCGCCTTCTATCACCTTCATCATGCTCTGCAAGCCCGCCTCGATGCCGCCGTAAAAATCGCCTTTCCTGAAATACGGCGTAATGACATCGCTCACAATGCGCTTCGCAGTCGCGTCGTTAAGCGGGCCCTCCAAGCCATAACCTACCTCGATGCGCAACCTGCGGTCCCCCTTGGCAATCAACAGCAACGCCCCGTCATCAATCCCCTTGCGGCCGAGTTTCCAGGAATCGGCAACCCGGATGCCGTATTGCTCGATGGTTTCCGGTTGCGTCGTAGGCACGATGAGCACCGCGAGCTGGCTGCCTTTCCTCGCCTCGAAATTTTGCAATTCCTGTTCCAGGCGCGCCCGCTGGTCGCCGTTTAATGTATCCGTTAAATCGGTGACCCGCGCACTAAGTGGAGGGACCGCAACATCCGCCAGCGCACTGCCCAGTCCAAGCGCCAGCAGCAATAAGGCGTGCGCCGCAACCCTCATCATTTACTTGCCAAGGAACCCCTGATTAAGCCCCTCGCGCGACGCGTTGCGGAAAAGGAATGGCCCAATGCTAGTCGCGAAAGCGCAGCGCTACTGTGTAGTAACGCAAGCCCGAGCAACGCCGCAGATGGCTGTCCATTCGCCGCAACCCGAAGGGACGGGGCAATCCGGTCGCATGGCTTTGTCGTTCGTCGCTTGTTTGGCCTCCACCAAACGGCGCTCCTTACTCCTCGCCCTGCATCTGGATTGCTCTCCGTCGCGTACGTGATGGACATAATCAGGGGTTCCTGAAATCAACCTTGGGTGGCTTGGCGATTGCGCTTTCGTTTTCCACGGTGAAATTGGGCTTCAACTGAAAACCGAACAGTTTCGCCGTAAGGTTGCTGGGGAATGAACGCACCGTAACGTTGTAGTCCTGCACCGCCTTGATGTAACGGTTGCGCGCCACTGTGATGCGGTTTTCAGTACCCTCAAGCTGCGCCTGCAAATCGCGGAAATTGGCGTCGGATTTCAGCTGCGGATAATTTTCTGCAACCACCAGAAGTCGCGACAACGCGGACGTCAGCTCGCCCTGCGCCTGCTGAAACTTTGCGAATGCTTGTGGATCGTTAAGCAATTCGGGCGTGGCCTGTATCGCCCCGACCCTGGAGCGGGCATTGGTTACGCCGAGCAGCACGTCTTTTTCCTGTTGTGCGTAGCCCTTTACCGTATTCACCAGGTTTGGCACCAAATCGGCGCGGCGCTGGTACTGGTTGAGTACTTCCGCCCAACTCGCTTTGACCTGTTCGTCGGTGGATTGCAAGGTGTTGTAACCGCACCCGGCTAAGCCAAGCGCGACCAACGACAGCATCAGGTACACAAGTGTTCTGCGCATGCAGTTCTCCTCTTCAGGAATGATCGATGTCTTCATGTGGGGGCGAAGCGGGCTGTTGCAACTCCCGCATGGTTTTCCGGGCGAGGCATAAATCCGCCCAGGCCTTGGCCTTGTCCGGGAGATTGCGCAGCAGATAAGCCGGATGGTAGGTCACGATCAGCGGAATTCCCCGGCACTCATGCAAGCGACCGCGCAGGCTGGAGATGGTGGTATCCGCTTTAAGCAGGCTCTGTGCCGCAACTTTGCCCAGAGCGACGATCAGCTTGGGTTGCAGCAACGCAATCTGCCGCTCCAGATACGGTTCGCATTGTTGCACTTCCTGCGGTTCGGGATTGCGGTTTCCGGGCGGACGGCATTTCACCACGTTTGCAATATATACGTTCGCGCCGCGTTTTAAACCGATCGATGCCAGCATGCTGTCCAGCAGTTTGCCCGCCTGTCCCACAAAAGGTTCTCCTTTCGCGTCTTCCTCCGCGCCCGGCCCTTCGCCGATGAACAGCCAGTCCCCATTTTCGTCGCCGACGCCCAAAACCGCCTGTGTGCGCTTTTCGTGCAATGGACAGGCCTTGCATCCGGCGACGCTGGTCTTGAGTTCCGGCCAGTTCATGCGCAGGATCCGATTGCGGCGGTCGTCGGCGGCCGCGGGCCGAGTGTCGACGCTTTGATGGCTGCTTTTGAGCCGCCATTGCGGCCACAGCCCCAGCTCCTTAAGGATTTCCTCGCGCCTTTCGCTCACAGCGATAGTTCCAATACTATCGCGTCCTCGCGCATCGGACCTGCAGGATAATAACCGCGGCGCAGCGCGATGCGCCTAAAACCGAAGGCTCTATACAGCGCAAGCGCCACCGCATTTGAAGGGCGCACTTCAAGAAGCAGCACCCGCGCGTGGTGCTGGCGGGCGAGTTCCAGCATAAGCTGCAGCAGTTTTCTGCCCCACCCCTGGCGCTGCCACTCCGCGGCAATGCTGAGATTAAGCAAATGTGCCTCATCGCCCGCAATCATCATGACCGCGTAGCCGACGATGCTCTGCGCATATCGGAAGATCCAGCAGCTGTAGCCGGCATTCAACGAATCCCGGAAATTGCCGCGCGTCCAGGGGTGCGCATAAATGCCGCGCTCGATGCGCATCACTGCATCAATATCGGTCGCCTGCATCGGCCGCAATAGCGGCGCCTGTTCCAGTTGCGCGCTCATCGTTCGAATGTTTTCAACGCCACTTTGTCACGCAGATAAAGCGGGGCTGCCGCCTCGGCCGCGCATCCTTCGCCCCTTTGCAGCACCCCGACCGCAAGCCGCGCCATTTCCCTGGCGCGGGGAACGGCATCCGCAATCACCGCGCTCAGCTGACCCTGATAGCGTAGTTCCAATTGTTCCGCATACACCGCGAAACCGCTACCGCAGCCAATCCAGCCGCTTCCCGCGACCGAAGGGGCGTGCAGCGGAGCCCACAAGGCGGGCGGGCTTACTTCCTGCCAGCGGTCGTCGTGTTTTTTATATGCGGCATGATAAATCTCGCCCATGCGCGCGTCCAGGGAGGCAATCACCTGCCTGCCCGGCATGGCTTCCGCCAGTGCCTCCAGAGTGCAGATGCCCGCCACCGGCAAATCCATGGCAAATGCCAGTCCCTGCGCTACTCCGCACGCGATGCGCAGCCCGGTGAACGATCCAGGCCCCGCGCCGAAAGCAATCCCGTCCAGCCTTTTGAGCGACATGCCGCTTTCAGCTAAGAGATCGTTGAGCAGCGGCAGCAACACCTGGGAATGATTTTGCCCGGCATGCTTCTCGCGCGACAGCACTTCGCCATCTATCCACAGGGCGAGGGTGCAGTATTCGCCGGAGGTATCTATCGCGAGAATATTCATTGTGCACCGTCACACAATCTAATAAATATACAAGTAAGGGTACTGGACGCACGGCGCGCGCCAACGCTAACGCCAATTCGCCATATCATGTTAGTTGAAGCCGAATTTGCGTGTATACCAAACTTTGACATACTGGGTGAGTACTGTGTAACCAAAAAGTACTCCCAGGAGCCAAACAAAATAAAGGACGGGCAACGGCCTTAAGCCCACAGCATGTGCAATGGGATAAAACGGCATCGAGATCCCGATCGCCATTACGCTTATAGTCGTGATCAAAAGCGGCAGCGCCGCCCGGCTTTGTATAAATGGAATTTTGCTGGTGCGAATAACATGCACGATCAGCGTCTGCGATATCAGTCCTTCGACGAACCAGCCGGACTGAAAAAGGGACTGGGTAGCCACCGTATTCGCAGAAAACACAAACCACAACAGTGCAAAAGTCAAATAGTCAAAAATCGAGCTAATCGGGCCGATGCAAACCATAAACCGCCCGAGGGCGCCGATTTCCCATTTGCGCGGCCGTTCCGAATATTCCTTGTCCACGCCGTCAAAAGGTATAGCGGTTTGTGATATGTCATACAGCAGATTCTGTATCAACAATTGTATCGGCTGCATGGGTAGAAACGGCAAGAGCATGCTCGCTCCCAGCACACTGAACATATTTCCGAAATTTGAGCTGGCCGCCATTCTGATGTACTTCACAATATTACCGAAAGTCCGGCGCCCCTCCAGCACACCCTCCTCAAGCACCATCAGGTTCTTTTCGAGCAAAATGATGTCGGCGGATTCCTTCGCGATATCCACTGCGGTATCGACCGAAATGCCGATATCCGCAGTTCGGAGAGACGGCGAATCATTAAAACCATCTCCGAGGAAACCGACCACGTGGCCTTCCAGCTGCAGTACCCTGACAATTCTCTCCTTTTGAGCAGGCGACAACTTGGCAAATACCGCCACGTCCTCGGCCAACCCCGCAAGGTCTCCGTCGTTGCAGGCGTCGATCTCGCTTCCAAGCACGACGCGGCTGGCGTCGATACCAACATCGCGGCATATTTTGCGTGTTACGACGTCATTGTCTCCGGTTAGAATTTTGACCTGGACCCCATTCTGGTTCAGCGCGGTAATCGCCGGCCCTGCAGTTTCCTTGGGAGGGTCGAGAAAGGCGATAAAGCCAAGGAGGGTCAGATCCGATTCGTCTTTGACGCCGTAGCTCTTTTGATCAGGCGACGTTTCTCTATAGGCAACTGCGATCACCCGCAAACCATCTTCGTGAAACTCCCTGACCAGGTTCATGACGCTTGAAATTAAATCATCGTTCAGTGCAACCGCGTGTCCGTCGACCTTGGCTTGACTGCTTGCTTTCACAATCTCCTCGACCGCGCCTTTGCAGATCAGCTCGTTGTGGTCGTCGCGCTCATTGACCACCACCGACATGCGTCGACGAACGAAATCGAACGGGACCTCATCAACCAGGCGGTAATTGCTGGCAACTTTCAGCACGTCAGCAATTTCGGCATGCCTGAGGACCGCTTTATCCAACAGGTTTTTGAGCCCGGTTTGATAGTAACTATTCAGGAAGGCGTGCCGCAGCACTTCGTCGCTTTCAGCCCCAGTTACGTCTACGTACTTCTCCAGAATGATCCGGTCCTGCGTTAGCGTTCCCGTTTTGTCGGCACACAGGATGTCCATCGCACCAAAGTTTTGGATCGAATTGAGGCGCTTGACGATTACTTTCTGGCGAGACATCATGACTGCGCCTTTGGCAAGTGTGGCGGTGACAATCATCGGCAGCATTTCCGGCGTGAGTCCGACCGCGATTGCGATGGCAAAAAGCGATGCCTCCGTCCAGTTTCCCTTGGTGACGCCGTTGATCACAAATACAAATGCCGCCATCACCAGCATGAAGCGAATCAGCAACCAGCTTACCCGGTGTATACCCTTGTCAAACGCGGTTGGCTCTCGATGACCGACGATCCGCTGTGACAGGCCGCCAAAATACGTCCGGCTGCCGGTGGTGACGACAGCGCCAATCGCCGCGCCGCTCACCACGTTAGAACCCATGAAGCAGATATTGGGCAACTCCAGCGGGTTTCCTGTTTCGCCTAAAACGGTATCGGCATTCTTTTCGACCGCGAACGATTCGCCGGTGAGCGCCGCCTGGCTGATAAACAAATCCTTCGCCGACAGCAGTCGAAGGTCCGCCGGTATCATGTCACCCGCGGATAGCTGTACCACGTCTCCGGGTACCAGAAATTTGAGCGATATTTCCTGCGTTTCGAAACTGCGCGAATAGGCGGAGACGTGCGCCGCTTCGACTGGGGCATTGGCGTTCATCCCCACTGCATAAGCGCGTCGCACCGTGGCCGTCGTGCTTACCATGGCCTTTAGCTTCTCAGCTGCCTTGTTTGAGCGGAATTCCTGTACAAAACGAAGCAGAGAGCTCAGTATCACCATTACCGAGAGAATGGTGGTTGCTTTCATGTCTTCCGTTACAAAAGAAATCACGGCAAGACCGGTAAGCAACAAATTGAACGGATTGTTGTACGCATGCCAGAGCTGCCGATACCAAGTAACCGGCCGTTCATGCACCACTTCATTTAAGCCATGCTCCTTGAGCCGCGCTTGCGCTTCATCCTCATTGAGGCCGTTGAGCGATGAATTCAAACGGGTCAGGATTGCTACGATGTCGCCGCGCGCGGCTTCGATTAGCGGGCTTCTTTCGGCAACTGTGGCAGTTGCTCCGGGCAAGCCGTTTTTGTTTTCAAATGGTCTGGAGATCGCTACACGCGCCTCCTCCAGGTATGCAAGAAACAATCGCCTGAGCCAGTTAACTTTTGTTAGTTCGGATCTCATCGTGATTCCTTTCCGCGATTGTAATTACACCATTTTTCAGAGACTCACGGAGATTTAATATTCGAGATGCAGGCGAACTCCCACCACCGTGGCTGGCCCACGATCGCGGTTGTAGCCGGGATTCTCGGTATATTGGACATCAGGACTCAACTGTGCATACTTCCCCAGTTGGACGCGGTAATAGGTCTCGATAATTTTCTCGTAACCGTAGTTGAGCGCGCCATCACCAAGATCAAAGCCGCTGCCCCCGGCGGCAAGGTAGTTCCGATGTTCGGGGGACAACCCGTTTACCACAAACCCGATACCGAATCGATCATCATTACGCCACCAGTGATTGCCTGCCACCTGCGCCCCAAATGTCACGGTGCGATCCACCTCGGTGAAGGCAAACGTTTCAGTCGCCCCGTCGTTCCAACCCAATCGGGCGAATAGTCCCGTTTCCCCACCGTCGGCAAGCGGCTGTTCCACGTTAAGACCGAATCCATATTTTTTTCGACGGGGCTGGTCGTTCGCGGAAACGTTGGGGACGGTGTCCCGCGCAAGGCCAATCGCAATCGCGTCGTTGTATATCCCCATGTTGGCAATGTTGCGGTAGGCAAGGATTCGCACTATGGTTGCGTACTGATTGGGTTGCAGAGTAAGTTCCAGATTTTCGCTACGAGACTGGGTTAACGGAAAGGCCAGGTCCGGACCGTTTGCGACTGTAGGCATCTGGAAAATGCCGAACCTGAGTGCCCATAGCGGTGAGATGTAGCCCAGCATGACGCCGTTGGTGTAGCCGCGTGTATCCGCCGGGTAGTCCCAGGCTGTGTTGTTCCACAGACTATAGTCCTCAAATTGAGTGCGGAATGAATTGGCGTAGCGATTGCGGTCGAAGTCATCATTGGCCGCAAACCTGCCAAGTTTAATCTCAATCCTTTCCACCGGTTCCTTGCCTGGCAACTGGTCTATAGCGCGGGGGATTTCAATCATTTCCTCCCCCATAGGCCAGAAGTAGCGCAAAAAAGCCCTGGCGATGTAAGGCCCGTTGCCCAGATTAGATGATCCTTGTCGAATGGCGTCACCATTAGTCAGTCCCCCGAGACCGGTGTCATTACTAATCGCAGCACCTCTAAAGACCTCAACATCAAGATAGGCTTGCAAATGATTCCAGACCTTCATGCCGGAATATATACCGAAAGTCTGTGTCTTTTGCGTGTCACTGTCAGTGACCAAACTCTTGGGTCCGGAATAAGCAGCATGAAACGGAAAAAGATGCTGCGCGATAAGTGTATATTGCGCTCCAAGAAGCTGCGGCAACTCCGGGCCTTCCGCGTGCGCATTGGTGATTACAACCAAGATGAGGATGATTATTGCGAGAAGCGCGGTGTAAAGGTATTGCTCTGTGATTTTTCTCATTTTTTGTCCTTTCCACGGTCGTATGCGGGCAAACGCGACAGAAGTATCGTTCAGCGTCGGCCCTGTGGTCGCCAATCAGGCAACTACAAGTTCGATTAAAAGCGCGCTTAATTTAAATGCCGTGCGCAACACGGCATGAACTTCACTAGAAGCGCACTGCCTCGTCAAGTGGGCGAGACAGTGGCAGGGAAAATGGAGCTGATTAGTTCCTGCGGGTCAGCCGCGCCGACTCTTCTCGGTTGAACTTGGGCGACTGCCCATGAATTAATCTCCATGCAATCAGATGCCGCTGATTATTTTCGGATTCGTTTCGGATGTCAATCCTTTTTCTAAGAATATTACGATTTTTTTTGCTGCCCATTCGACGCAGACTAAACATTGCGCTACTGCTACAGCGCCGCTCGCGCTGCGCGAACGTCACGCGCGCAGCACATCCAGACGGGCAAACTTTCCGCCCAGGATGGTTCGCGATTCCAGGCCCCACCAGTTCTCAACCGCGGTGGCATAGAGACTGCGGAAATCCACCCCAAACGCAGGATTGCCGTTGCCATCAAGTTGTTTGAGCTGCGGCGCAGGTCCAAATAGTCCGCCCCTGACTTTTCCCCCGATCATGAAATGCACGTTTGCGGTGCCGTGGTCGGTGCCATGGCTCAGGTTTTCCTGTGGGCGGCGCCCGAATTCGGCGTAGGTTATGATCAATGTCGAATTCCAGTGGTTAATCTCAATAAGCGCCGACTTAAAAGCAACAAGCCCTTCGGCCAGCTCGCCCAGCAAGCGCTGCTGCGTGCCGGGCTGATTGCTATGAGTGTCAAAGCCGTTGAGCGAAACCTTGATTGCCGCCACGCCGCCGCCTTCTGCTATTACCTGCGAAGCATTCTTTAGACTGTTGCCGAACTGCGTCGTCGGAAATTCGGTCTTGAATTGGTAATTGCCTTTTAGATGGCTTGCAGCTTGCTGGATGTCATTTTCCACCTTGAGAATGTGCGCGAGCGCGGGATTGGTCACATTCAACTCGGCATCGCCCGCCAGCCGCGCCTCGCGCCGGAACTGTTCGGTATTGACTAAAGTAATGGCGCGCGTTCCGCCGCCAGACAACGGTCCGAGGTCCTGGCTTCCCACCACCAGACCATCGGCGGCAAACTGTTTGGGCACTGGGTCACTGGCAAATACCCGCGAAAGCCAGCCTTGTGACAGGTACTCCCCGCTGCTGGAAGCCGTATCCCAGATTTCAATAGAGCGAAAATGTGAAAGATTCGGCTGCGGATAACCCACGCCTTGGACTATTGCAAGCTCCCGCGCTTGCCACAAAGGCATCAGCGGTTTTAGCGAAAAGTGCAAACCGGTGCGTTCATCGAGTTGCAGCACCTGATCGCGGGGAATAGCGATTTGAGGACGTAGACGGTAATACTCTGTGTCGGCATACGGGATCACGGTGTTGTAGCCGTCATTTCCACCTTTGAGCTCAATCAGCACCAGCAGATTGCGATAATCGCCTGTGCGAGACGCGGCATAAAGTACTCTCGGGGCAAACAGGGCGTACCCACTCAATCCCACGGTTTTCAGAAAAATCCGCCGGTGCATTTTGACCTCCATCATTCAAGCTGATATACAGGGTCGCGCGTGATCTCGCGGATGAGTTCAAGTCCATGCGCGTTTTCCTCAATCCGGTCCACTGGCGCGGAGGCCAGTGCCAGCCGAACCGCTTGTGTGCGCGGATCGATATTAAACTGTGACAGCCATCTATTCGCGTCGAACTGGATTCCCTCCATCGCCCGCACAAACCGCTCGCGGCCTTCCGTGCCCAGTATTCCCCCCGCTTTCGGCTTTCCCATCCCCTTCATTCCGGTGCGCACGCCGCGCGGCATTTCCTGCGCGCGAAAAAGTCGGCCCAGGAACTGTTTGCGGGCAAGCAAGGTCGCACTCGTGATCCAAGCTTCGCCTCCGGGCCAGCCTTTCACGTTGGGCGGCGAAAACAAGTTTTGCCCGAGCTGAGCCACCGTAAAAGCAAATGGCAGAGCGTCTGGCACGCTAAAATCGAATTGCCGCAATGTGCCGACCACCAACTCAACCGGAGATTTGGTCAGTGCTGCCCGGTTATTCTGCGAATAAAAAGCCTCGGAAAGCAGCATCCCGCGGAGCGCCACCTTGATTTCATAGCCGCTGCCGCGGAATTGATTTGCAATGCGAGCGACTTCCTTTGGGTCCGGCGCGGGTGAAACAAACTCGCGCCACATCTTGGCCACGACGAACTCAGCGGTTTCGGGCCGTTCCAGCAGAATATTCAGCACGTCATCGCCATCATAATCGCCGGTTTTGCCCAAAACGGTTTTGTCGCCATCATCGTGGAAGAAGGGCCGCCAGCGAAAATCGCCGGTCTCGGGGTCGATGCTCCAGCCGGTAAATGCCCGCGCCGCTTCCTTGACGTCGCGCTCGGTGTAATGCCCTTCGCCCAGAGTGAAAAGTTCCATAACCTCGCGCGCAAAATTCTCATTTGGGTGGCCTCTGCGGTTGGTGGCGGAATCCAGATAAATAATCATCGCAGGATCCCTGGACACCGCGTGCAGCAATGTGCCGAAATTGCCCAACGCATATTTTCTCAAAAGCACGTTCTGGCGGTACATGAGCTTGCTGTATTTCACCTTCTGCTGGCTGGAGACGAAATGGTTATGCCAGAACAGCGTCATCTTTTCGGTGAGCGGCGAAGGTGTGACGATCATTTCCTGCAGCCACCATGCGCGCAGCTCAATGCCCTTCCTGATTTCGTCCTGCCGCCACGCCTTGCGCTGCTCCTGACTTAGGTTGCGCAGAACTCTGGGCGGGGTAATCGGATCGTTTACCCACGCCGGTGGCGCTGTCACTGTCGTATTTCGGATGCCGCTCAGAATGCGTTCCACACCTTGTTCGCGACTAAGTCCGGCAAATTCATTGACCTCGCTTTGGCTCGCAGCAAAACCAGTCCGGTTGAGAAGCAAACGCGCATCGTCAAACCCCATCCCGGCGGCATTAACGCCCGGAGCCAGCAGAAAAAGCGCGGAAAGAAGAAAATGGCGCATCGACTTTTTCGCTCACTCTATTGGGTAATTAACGAGGTTGCGGTTCCTGCGTTGACGCTGGCTCCAAAAAAAGCGGCCAGCGTCCGATGATTTCATAGTGCGATCCGCTCGCCATTCGATTGGAACGAACCAGAGTAAATTCGCTTATTTTCCAGTTAACGCTTTTAAGAGCGCATTGCGGCGGGTCCCAGCGGGCTTTTCTCAATAAGGTGAGATGCGGCGCGTAAGGGCGCTCGTCAAATTTGAATCCGGCGGCACGCAACGAACTCTCGATGTTTTGGACAAGATCGCTTAACACCGGCGGAGTCTGATCGGGCGCTGCCCAGGCGATGCGGTTATGTCGCCAGTAACCCGGCGCCGAGAACTCAAGGCTGAACGCGCTGCCCCCGATCCTGGAGGCAAGCAATTTTAATTCATCAAGGCGGGAAACTTCGACGTTTCCGAGAAATGCCAGCGTGATATGCAGATTGCCAGGTTTGCTGATGTTGCCGTCACATGTCTCGTGCAGCAGTTTCGCCCACTGCATGAATTGCGCGCGCACTGCTTGTTCCGGCCATAACGCGAAAAAGACCCTGGCGGTTTCCGCCGCCAGGGCTTCGGGCCTCTGGTTTCCGATTTGAGGCATAAGGCCTCTAACACGGTAGATCAAACCGCGCGACTTTGTTAGAAGCTCTCAATGCAGGCTACCGCCTCGACCATGATGCCGTCGCCGTGCCCGATATGGCCCAGGCCCTCGCTGGTTTTGGCTTTAATATTGACGTCGTTGACGTCGACGGAAAGATCCTGCGAGATATTTTTCACCATTGCCGGTATGTGCGGCGCCATCTTCGGCGCGTCGGCGATGATAGTGGCGTCTATATTAATTATCCGCCAGCCGCTCTCGGTTAAGAGCTTACCCACCTCGCGCAGAAGCTTACGGCTGTCTATGCCTTTATACCGCGGGTCGGTATCGGGGAAGTGTGAGCCGATATCGCCCAAGGCCGCGGCGCCGATCAATGCATCGCAAACCGCGTGCAACAGCACATCGGCGTCGGAGTGTCCCGAGAGGCCCTTTTTATACGGTATCTCGACTCCGCCAACGATGAGTTTGCGGTTCTCAACCAGCGCATGGATGTCAAATCCCTGACCGATTCTCATGCTTTCTCCATGCTTTGCAAAATCAAATCGGCGAGCGGTAAATCCTGTGCGTGCGTCACTTTCAAATTTCGCGCATCGCTTATCACCAGTTTCGGCTGCAGACCCATGCCTTCAATGGCACGCGCCTCGTCGGTCACGAGCGCGTTCTGCATCCCCCGCAGTGCGCGGGTGAGCGTGCCATAGCGGAACATTTGCGGAGTCTGCGCCTGCCAGAGTCGTTCCCGGGCCTCCGTGCCCAACACTCGCTGCGCGCCATCAGCGCGCTTTAGCGTATCCGCGACCGGCAGCGCCAGCAGGCCGCCTACCTTATCATCACCGAGCTCGTCCAGCAGTTTGTCCAGAAGTTGCGCGCTCAGGCAAGGCCGTGCCGCATCATGCACCAGCACCCAGTCTTCGGCACCGATGTCGCTATTTGCCGCGTCCAGCCCGTTCAGCACGCTCGCCGCGCGAGTTTCGCCCCCGCAGTGCAACGGCGCGAGCTTTCCCGCAAAATCTTTCCAATCGTATTGCGAGAACCATTCGTCAGACTGTGCCAGTACTATATAGACGCGATTGATTCTCGAGTTGGTGCACAAGCGCCGCACCGAATAAAACAGCATGGGTTTACCGTTGAGCGGCAGATATTGCTTGGGGAGTTGCCCGCCCAAACGCTCTCCGGTGCCTGCAGCCGGGATCAGAGCGAAATGGTTCAATATTTTACGCCTTGTTATAAAGCGTGCATTATTACTTTTTCATCGGCGTGCCGGCAATGCGTATTCTATTTGGGCGCGCTTGTTGGGCGAAGTATGGACATGACCTGGTCATCGTCCACTTGCGGAAAATGAACGTAAAACTGGCTCACCGCAAAAAACTCCGTGGTGGCGTGCAAGCACACGACGCGATCGGCATAGTTCTCCACTTTGTCCAAGGTATCGGGCGGCGCGACAGGCACCGCGCATATCAGTTGCTCGGGCTTGCGTTGGCGCAATGCGCGCAACGCCGCAATCATGGTGGAACCCGTGGCGAGCCCGTCGTCAACCACGATGACGGTGCGCCCCGCCGGGTCAATCGGCGGGCGTAACGGTGTATATTGCGCTCGGCGCTGGCGCATGATTTCAAGCTGCTTCTGCTTTTCCTGAGCGAGGTAGCTGTCACTGGCGCCGGTTGCAGCCGCATCATCGGTAACAAACATGCTGCCGCTTTCATCCACTGCGCCGATTGCAAATTCAGGGTTGCCCGGCGCGCCGATCTTGCGCACCAGAACTACATCGAGTTCACCCCCAAGTTCGTCGGCGATGCGCTTCGCCATCGGCACCGCGCCGCGCGGAATCGCCAGCACTAGCGCATTCTTTCCGCGATAGTCGGAAAGCCTTGCAATCAGTTTGTTTGCCGCATCGAGGCGGTCGCGGAAAAACATCCTTGTTCCCTGTGCGCCCTGGTTGGGGGCCCTTTTTACCTTATAATATGCCGCTTTTATGCTGTTAGACCAAGCTGTTCCGCTTCCCGGTCAAATTCAACGCTACGCCGGTCTGCACGGCTCCAGCGATGCTCTCGCGTTGTCTCAGTTTGCTGTAAAGGCAACACCGCTTGTTATCATCACAGAAACGGCACAGGATGCGCAACGCCTGGCCGAAGAAATTCCTTATTTTGCGCCTCAACTAAAAGTCAACCTGCTACCCGACTGGGAAACGCTTCCGTACGACAGCTTTTCGCCCCACCAAGATCTGGTTTCCGAGCGGCTGGCCACTTTGTACCACATCACGCACAACGATTGCGACATTGCGATCGCTCCGGTAACCACTGCCTTGTACAGTCTGCCGCCGCCGTCGTATCTTGCCGCCTATACTTTTTTGATCAAGCAAGGGGAGAAACTCCACGGCCGAACTTTACGCAGCCAGTTAGCCTTGGCGGGATACAGCCATGTTACTCAGGTTGTCTCGCCCGGGGAATTCAGCGTGCGCGGCGGCTTGATCGACCTCTTTCCGATGGGCTGTGCCCTTCCGTACCGCATTGATCTTCTCGATGACGAAATCGAGAGTATCCGGACGTTTGATGTTGATACCCAGCGCAGTGTCTACCCCGTCAACGAGATTCGGTTGCTGCCCGCCCGTGAATTTCCCTTGGACAAGGACGGCCAGGAGCGCTTTCGCCGCAACTTCCGCGAACGCTTTGAAGGCGACCCCTCGAGAAGCAGCCTATATAAAGACGTCAGTCAAGGGCTGGCGCCTGCGGGCATCGAATATTATCTGCCGCTGTTCTTTGATGAAACAGCAACGCTTTTCGATTATTTGCCGCAAGCCGCCGCACTGTGCCTGCACCGGGATGTCATGCGCTCCCTGCAGCACTTCTGGCGCGATACGCAGTCACGTTATGAATTGCTGCGCGGCGACCGTAGCCGCCCACTGTTGCCACCGCAGGAGTTGTTTTTGAGCGTGGACCGCTTCTTCGCCTGCTGTAAGTCGTTTCCACGCGTCGAAATTGCAGCCGAAGAAAATCCTGGCGCAGTTCGATGTGCGACCGCCGCGCTGCCGCCGCTTGCAGTAGACCGGCGGGCGCAAAATCCGCTGTCCGGGTTGTCCTCATTTCTTGAGCAATATTCCGGCCGAGTCCTGTTGCTGGTGGAGAACCTCGGGCGGCGTGAAGTCGTAAATGAGTATCTGTCTGAACATGGGCTAAAGCCGGTGGTATGCGAAAGCTTCGAGGAATTCTGGCAAAGCAGCGCGCATTTCATGCTGTGCGCTTCGGCGCTGCAAAACGGTTTCATTCTGGAAAAGGATAGAGTTGCAATTGTCACAGAAAGCGAGCTTTACGCGTCGCAGGTCCGCAGGCGCGTTCGGCGGGAAGCCGCGCGCAGGAGCAGCGCGGAAGGAATTCTGCGCGATCTGAGCGAAATCCGCAGCGGCGATCCGGTCGTACACGAAAGCCACGGCATCGGTCGCTATTTGGGGTTGGTTAGCATGGATCAGGGGGAAGGCGCGACTGAATTCCTGGTATTGGAGTATGCGGAAAAAGACAAGCTTTATGTGCCGGTTTCGCAGCTTCACCTCATCAGCCGGTACAGCGGGGCCGCCCCCGAAGCCGCGCCTTTGCACAAGCTGGGCAGCAGCCAGTGGGACAAAGCAAAGAAAAAAGCGATGCGTCAGGTGCGGGACACCGCAGCCGAACTTTTAAATTTATACGCCCAGCGCGCTTCGCGGCAGGGCCACGCATTCAGTTTTAAACCGCATGATTATGACGCCTTTGTCGAGCGCTTCGAATTTGAGGAGACACCAGACCAGGCGGCAGCCATTCAGTCCGTAATCGAGGATCTGACCCATGGCAAACCGATGGACCGGTTAATTTGCGGCGACGTCGGTTTCGGTAAGACCGAGGTCGCGCTGCGCGCGGCATTCATTGCAGCGATGGACGGCAAGCAGGTAGCGGTACTGGTTCCGACCACGTTGCTTGTCGAGCAGCATTTTCAGAATTTCACAGATCGCTTTGCCGAATGGCCCATAAAAATAGTCGAGCTTTCGCGCTTTCGCTCGAACAAAGAACAGGCGCAGACGCTGCAAGGATTGAGTGACGGAACCATAGATATTGTCATCGGCACGCATAAGCTGATTCAAAAGGGAGTGAAGTTCAAGCGCCTGGGTCTGGTCATCATTGATGAAGAACACCGTTTTGGCGTACGGCAAAAAGAAAAGCTGAAGGCACTGCGCGCTGAAGTGGACGTATTGACCCTCACCGCCACCCCGATTCCACGCACGCTGGCGATGTCGCTCGAAGGTCTGCGTGATTTCTCCGTAATTACCACTGCGCCCGAACGCCGGCTGGCTATCAAGACCTTCGTCACGCCATATAACCAGGGCATCATCCGCGAGGCGGCGCTGCGCGAACTGAAGCGCGGCGGGCAGGTGTATTTTCTGCACAATGAAATCAGCACCATTGAAACCATGTACCAGAGGTTGGCAAAGCTGTTGCCGGAGGCGCGCATCCATTACGCGCACGGGCAGATGCGCGAGCGCGAGCTTGAGCGCGTAATGCGCGATTTTTACCAGCAGCGTTTCAACCTGTTGCTTAGCACCGCCATCATCGAAACCGGAATTGATATCCCGACCGCCAATACCATGATTATTAACCGCGCCGATAAATTCGGCCTGGCACAGCTGCACCAACTGCGCGGGCGCGTCGGCCGGTCGCACCACCAGGCTTATGCGTACCTACTCACACCCGATGAAGAAGCGGTGAGCGCACAGGCGCGAAAAAGACTGGAAGCCATCCAAATGATGGAGGAATTGGGCTCGGGCTTTTATCTCGCCATGCATGATTTGGAGATCCGCGGTGCCGGCGAAATCCTGGGCGAAGCGCAAAGCGGAGAAATGCAGGAAGTGGGTTTCAATCTATACAACCAGATGCTGGGCGCCGCCGTGCAATCGCTGAAGAACGGCATAGAGCCGGATCTTTCGCAGCCTTTGGGCGTAACGACGGAAATCAATCTGCACACGCCGGCGCTGCTGCCGGAGCATTACTGCAACGATATCCACGAGCGCCTGGTGCTCTACAAGCGCCTTGCCAACTGCGAGACGTTGGAAGAATTGGATTTGATGCACGAGGAACTGGTGGACCGCTTTGGGCCGCCGCCGCAGCCAGCCAAGGTCCTGCTCGACACCCATCGCTTGCGCATTCTTGGAAAACCGCTCGGCGTTTTGCGCATCGATGCTACCGACTCGGTCATTCAGTTGCAGTTCATTCCCAAGCCACCTGTGAATGCTGCCAAAATCATCCGGCTCATTCAGCAAAAGCAAAATTTCCGCTTGAACGGCCCGGACCGTCTGCGCATCGAAGCAAAGCTGCCTGACATTAAGGCACGTGTTGCAGCGATAAAGGAAGCATTCAATGAATTAAGCTGATAATCATAGGAGGGGTTTGCGCCACGACTTGGAAAACAGAGTTATCATATGCTGCGGTCGCCGCCTTTCTTGTTCGCAAGCGGCAATCCAGCATGGCGACATGTCGCTCAA
>DATIXX010000015.1 GCA_035518095.1 Burkholderiales bacterium
CAAGCTAATGTTTGCCAGCGTTGGCCATTATCTGAAGCAACTTCCGGGGTTCGTACATCTCACTTGGTGGGTCCATCCTGACGATCCCACTTGGTTCAATGAGGTGAGCTTTTGGGAAAGCAAGGAAGCGATCGATGCCTGACACAATACCGGTTACCACAAGTTTGCCAAGAAATGGGCCGCAGAAAGTGGTGCCATTATTGAGGATGTCATTACAAATTTCTCGGTTGAAAGCACTCGCGTTTTGCGGATATGTCCTTGTTGCCATCAACTCCAGGACTTCAAGTATGACTTGGGCAAAGAACAGAAAACTTTGGCGCAGGCCTGCCCGCAGTGCGGTTTTCACTTCCCTATTATGAAAGAAACGCCGGACTGCTTTGCGGTCTTCAAAGATATCCGGTAGAACGAAACTTCAGAGCGCCGATCGGTCCACTGACGATTGCCATCCCGTCCGTGTCCGAAACGACAATTAAATAGCACAGGGTGTTCACCGCTAATCAGGAGCCTCGTGGCGATGCAAGGCTTTTTACATTAGGCGCGTTTTGTCAATGGCCGGCGGCGCCCATTGGGCGTTGGGACTTTTTCAACACAACAGGGCGAGACGTGACGTTCGCTAACGACCCGACGGGCCATTGCCGCAATCTGGCGCAGCTTGAAAAGGATTTACTCAAGGTAAAGACCTTGTTGGTCATTTCGGTCTACTTCGAGTCATGTTACCGCCATTAAATTTGCTTCATTCAATCTGGTCCAGAGTATTAAGGCAAGCCCGGTTGCCATTTTGAATGTCCGCTAGTTATTACTCGACCCTCAGGCGGATGGTTGCCCACCAATAATGCGGATGTCGCGCTGCGGGTACGGAATTTCAATGCCCTTCTCCTGAAATTTCCGCCAGATTTCCATGTTGATGTCGGAGCGCAGATTGAGCTGTCCTTCTTCGACGTCGTTAATCCAGATGCCCAATTCCAAATCGATGCCGTTATCGCTGAACGACTTGAGATAGACTTTGGTTTCCGGGTCGGCAAGCACCCTGGATTGATGCGCTGCGGCTTGTTTCATGATTTCCATAGCACGGAGCAGGTCGCTCTGGTAACTGATCTGCACAGGAATGCCGATGCGTATTTGACGGTTGGTGTACGAATGATTGATAACAGTTGTGCTAACCAGGGTTTGGTTAGGGATGATCGCCTCGGTGCCGTCATTGCTTTGCAACACCAGGTAGCGCGTAGTCAGTTGCGTAACCTTGCCGAAGCGGCCATCTACCGTCAGGATATCGCCCGGATGGATGGAACGGTCAAGCAGGATGATGAACCCACTCACGTAGTTGCTGGCAATTGTCTGCAAACCAAAACCGATGCCTACGCCCAATGCACCACCGAATACGGAAAGAACGGTGACGTCGATGTGCGCCAAAGATAACGCGATCAGAATGCCGAGAACCATCAAAGAAGCACGGATCAGCTTGGACAGCACCACGCGCAAATTTATGTCCATTTTTTCTGTGGCCATCACTCTGTGTTCCAGTGTCCGTGCCAGCCACATTGCCACCAGCATGGTGACGAGAATGGAGAGGATGCCGCTCAGGATAATGGTCAAAGAGATTCGCTGCTCGCCAATATGAAAGCTGACGTAATCCATCGCATCGATGACCCCAGGAAGCAACCCTGTGACGTGCAATGCGAACCCAACCCAAATCGTCAGGACAATGAATCGTTCGGAGCCTTGAAGCCAACTACTCGGAGCAAAGACTTGACGCAGGGCATAGACGACAAGGCGAATCAGCATCAATGCAAACAGGAGGGGAACAGCGATATTCAGAAGATTGACCGAGTACCACTGTTTAAGCGCGGCCCTCCCGATCAACACCAGTAATAACCCCAACAGCGGAAAAGCCACTCGGGATACGCCACCAAAGCCGACTTTTGACACGCCTTCGGACTTAGGAAGCCGTCCCAACAACCAGTGGTTTATTCCCCAAGCCAGTACCAGGCTAATTGCCAGCACAGCGATCTGCCAGAGAATTGTGGTTTGTTTTAGGTCGGAAAGAAAATCAATGAGCAGATTGCGGGTAGCGCTGGGCATGAGCCGGAATCCGTATCAGGTAAACAAATTGAATTTTAGCATGCTCGGTGCGGCGAGCTTCAACACGATAACAGTGGGATATGAAAAAATAGCTTAGCCGCGGGATTCCGTCATCCGTGCTACGCCTGTCAAGCCAACATTGCGGTTTCGGCGCGAGTAAGGATCAAGATTATTCAGGGCATTTGTTGGTCGAAATTTGCCGATGGTCAATGCCCGGAATTGGCCGATTCGCGCCTTGGCGGTAAGCAGCGTATTCTCAAGTTATGGAGGCCACGATATGCCTGAGAATCTAAAGCTTCGACAAGACGCGCTCGGCTTAAGCGAATCAGTCGTGATGGGTGTCGCCGGCACTGCCCCCGCCTTCAGCGTGGCGGCGACCACCGCCACCTTGATTGCCGCTGTAGGCATCTTGTCCCCCGCTAGTCTTCTTTACTGCGGCATCATCATGTTTGGCGTGACATTCGCCTACATGCACCTGAACCGGCTCAACCCAAATGCAGGTGCCTCTTACGCTTGGGTCGGCGCGGCGTTCGGCCCGACATTGGGCTTCTTTGCCGGCTGGGCGCTGCTGGTGGCCTCTGCCGTATTCATGGTATCGGGAACCATCCCCGCGGCGGTGGCAACCTTGACGCTGTTGAGTCCAACGCTGGCCAACGATACGGCGAGCGTTACTTTCGTCGCTTCCATTTGGTTGCTGCTGGTTAACGCCGTGATCATCAAAGGGATCAAACCCACAAGCTATACGCAAGTCGTCATGACAACGATTGAGGTAGGCGTTCTTGTCATCGTCATCATCGCGTCGCTGCTTGAGTTCGCTGCGAGGCCGGCCCATCAGTTCTCGGCAAATTGGTTCTCAGTCACCGCCTTCTCACCGCAGTCCTTTGCGAATGGGGCTCTGATAGTCCTCTTCTTCTTCTGGGGGTGGGATGTCACCATTAACTTGAATGAAGAGACCCGGAACGCGGCAAGTGCGCCAGGGCGCGGAGCAATTCTAGCGATGGGGATCGTGCTGCTCTTGTTCGTTGCGTTCGTGACCACCGTCCTGTTAGTAATGTCCGACACAGAGATTCAGCAATCCGGTACCAATATTGTCTTCGCGGTAGCCGAAAAAGTTTTTCCTCGGCCTTGGAGCTACATTGCGATTGTCGCGGTCATGTTGAGCACCGTCGGCACGCTGGAGACGTCCATCCTGCAATTCACGAGGACCATGTATGCAAAAGGGCGCGACGGCGCTCTTCATCGGCGCTACGCCGTACTCCACAAAACATGGAGAACACCCTGGGTCGCTACCGCGCTTATTACGCTTCTGGGACTCGTCCTGCTGTTTCTCTCCTCGGGATTCCCAAGCGTGAATCAGATCATCAAGGATTCAGTAAACGCGATTGGCTTCCAAGTTGCGCTCTACTACGGCCTCGCCTGTCTCGCCTGCGCTTGGCACTGCCGGAAAAGAGCCCTCAAGTCGTTCGGTGATCTGATACTTCTGATTCTCTGGCCGATCGCCAGTGCCGTATTCCTGGTGCTGGTCGCCATATACAGCATTCCCACTTTTGACCTTGCAACCAATATTGTCGGCCTTGGAGGTATCGCCATCGGTGTAGTGCCGCTCGCACTTAATCGTAGAAGACGTTAAGGTCGGAGCAGGGGCGTAAAGGTCTGCTTTTGGCCTATTCCGTTGAAAAAGTCCCAACGCCCAATTTTCGGTTGATACCAGGGGGTCTTCTACCCATTACCCGAGTGACGATCGTCGATTGTGACGCGATCTGAGAAATCGATATTTAGCGATGAGCGCTGTTGGATTTGGAAACCAACTTTTTCAACACAATAGGCCGATTGCCGACAACTGGGGATATAAAAAAGAGGTCAGAACCGGATTGATTCACGACGCCGGACAATGCAGAATCCCCGCGCGATTGCTTTCATGCTTGGCGGTGCGAGCCAGCCTTTAAACGCGATTTCGCCGCTAACGTATTACTAGGATCCGCGTTCCGCGGAAAGACTCACGCTAACCGGACTTTGCAGTACGGGCTTTCGTTGCGGCGAACTCAGGCAAATGCTTGCCGGCCTTAATGTGATTGAAACCCGGTGTCTCTCGGATCAGCACGTAGATGTATTCAACCGGGGCATCGATGGTCTCGCTCACGACGCGCGTAATTTCCCGCGCCAGCGCGCGCTTCTGCTCCTCGGTTCGCCCTTCCCGAATGTCACACTGAATGATTGGCATCCTTTCCTCCTCTTGATTGGTAAACAAAATTTCCACCATTGCGCTACCCAGGCGTACGCACTCATTTGACCGAAACGTTCTTAATCGGCTTTGCGCCGCCGTCCCCGTCACCAAGTGAAGCAAGCCCGAAATAGATGTCCGGCCCGAAAATCCCGAACGACATCTCCGTGTACTGATTATCCCGCCACGCGACGCACCGCTCCAAATAATCCGCAGGTCTCAGCTTCAAGCGCCAGTCGGGGAGCCGGCACTCAACGCGCGCGATCGACGGCGGCTCCAATTGGCCACGAGCGACCTAGTTTAAAATAGCTGCAGAAACCAGCTAATTGGGGCATGATTTGCCGATAATTTACTCGACCCTAGTTTTCCGGTCCAAGAAATCGCGCAAGTGAAGACAATCAAGCCAATAGTGCTCGTGTCTGTAATGTTCCCCACGATTTTCCTGGGGTGCCTTGGAGCGGTTGCGGCAGAAGAACGGCAGCCTTCCCTATTTGCCGCGGCGACCGGCGCTCCTGACGAAAGCGACCTTATTGGAAACGACTCGGTATATCACACGCCACTCGCCGGAGAGCCGTATCAAACAATATTCATGGGGCAACCGGTTAGTGTTCCTGCCCAGGACCGTGGTCATGTCACCGTCCTTACGGTAGGTGGCACTTTCTATATTCCGAGACAGGGAACCACCGCCTTTCAGCCCATAGGCGCATTGTATGTCAAGCGGGTGTGGGAGGAATCACGCACCCGCGATGCGATAAGCATCTTTGTTAATAGCCTGGAATATGACAGGAATTTGGACCCCGCCCATAACTTGGAACTCGTGACCCTGTTTGACAACAGTACCATCCCGGTTGCCCAAAAACTCGTGCTTAATAATCAGGAGATAAACGCATCCTCCCTGAAATATGGGACGATTTGGGCCTCGCTCGGTCCCGGGCTGCGTTTCAAGGTCGCTCCCTGGCAAATTGACAACGACCTGAGGCTTCAACTACTGGCACGCGCGGGTTATTTTTATGACCGCAGGACCGGCGACACCGCGCCAAGCCTTATCGTGCCACCCGACACGATGCTGTACGGCGCGAAACTGCGGGGGCGTTATGACGGGTTGCGCCGGAACATTCTTGAATTACCTCATGAGGGATTCGCCGCCGGATTCGACGTGGATTACACCGACCGTTACCATTGGTCTGATACCGGGATTCCAGGCAAAGGTTTTTCCACCAAGGATCAAACCCAACAATATGCCCAGGGCTCAGCATATTTTATGGGTGTTGGCGGCATCCCCGGACTGTCGGAGAAAAACCGGATTTTAGCGAGCTTCCATGGCGGCGGGATGGATAAACATAGCGCTGACCGCTATAACGCTTTTACCATCGGCGGCGGACCTCTTCAGTCTGAGACCGATGACCTGTATCGCCCCAATTATCCCGGCACCATGTTCAATAACATATATGTGACGGATTACGCCTTAATGGCAGTCGAATACCGGCGCGAGCTCACGTTCTTCATGTATTTCCACTTGCGCGGCTCGTTCATATGGGCGCACCAGGCAGCCTTATCGAATACCAATCAAGTTGTGTTTAAGGCCGCCGACGGTCAAGCCTTGACCATCGGCCTGGACACCGCATTTTTCTGGGATTCGGAGGTCTATTTCGACTATTCGCACGATAGCGGTTTCGTGAGAAACGGAGCACCTGGAAACTCTATCACTCTCACCTGGAACAAATCCCTCTGAGCCGGAAAAAAGCGGATGGGTTGTCGTCTATTTGACAGAAAAAAAGCAAACGTGAATCAAGCTTCAGGTGCTAAACCCAGCCAATCAACACGAGCACGATGTCCACAAACGCATAAATTTTACAATGCAACCAGCAATCAAACCTTGAAGGGAATCACGCAAATGAAACAAGGTTTAAGTGCTCGCTCGTTTTCATTGCTAATCGCGGAGGCAGCGCTTTTCAGCATGGTCGTTCCGACCCACGCGGCGGAAAGCACCGCTGCAAATAATCCGCGGGCGCTAGCTTCGAACCTTATCGGGAAGGCGGTTAATATATTGACAACGTTTCGATCAGTGCTCAGATTTCCGACTTAGGAACGGCTGGCCCGACCCGGATTATGGCGCGATGATAAAATTTCCTGCGCAGCGCGCGGCATAGACTCTACGCGAAAGAAAAACCGGATTTATATGATTCGTGTTGGCCAAGATATGCATGGCGTGCGTCGGAGACGCTTTGCCGCCGGTAGGTTCGACAGTGACTAAGGCGCGCGCGCATCCAGCGGCCGGTTGGCTCACTCGCCTCTACGGCATCGCGCCTGGGCTGTCCACGCTCGTTAATTACCGCGCGCAGGATTTCCCGCACGACCTGGTCGCGGGGCTTTCAGTTGCCGCGGTGGCTTTGCCGGTTGGCGTCGCGTATGCTGAGCTCGCAGGTTTCAACCCAGCGATCGGACTTTATTCAAGTATCTTGCCGCTCGCTGCGTACGCGCTCTTCGGTTCGTCGCGGCAGCTCGTCGTCGGTCCTGATGCTGCAACTTGCGCATTGATTGCCGCGGCAGTGGCGCCGCTCAGCGCGGGCGATCCTCAGAAATACATGGCGATGTCAATGACGCTTACCTTTCTGGCCGGCTTGCTATGCGTGGGCGCGAGCTTTCTTAAGCTGGGAACACTCGCAGATTTTCTTTCGCGCCCGATACTGGCGGGATTCATGAATGGCATTGCCTTGTCGATCGCGCTTGGCCAACTTAGCAAGGTTTTTGGATTCAAAATAGAGGCCGGGGGCATTTTACCGCGGTTCATTGAAATTGCGGACAAGGTCGACCAGACACATCTGCCCACATTCGCAGTGGGTCTCGCCTCGTTCGTTGTGCTCCTGGTTTTGCCCAGATTTTTGCCGCGGCTGCCTGCGGCGCTGGCGGTCATGGTCCTCGCTGCGCTTGGGGTCGGATTACTCGGGCTCGATGTGCGCGGCGTTAAAATCGTGGGTGAAGTCCCTGCCGGTCTGCCTGCGCTTGCAATTCCAACCATACCGCTGGAATCGCTCAAGACGCTGCTTGGCGACGCTGCCGGTATCGCATTAATATCGTTCACGAGCCTTATGCTTACCGCGCGCAGCTTTGCATCCAAGAATAACTACGACATCGACGCTGACCGCGATATGGCGGCGCTAGGCGTCGCCAATATCGCCGCGGCCGTCTCTCACGGCTTTGCGATTAGCGGCGCTGACTCGCGCACGGCGATGAGCGACGCGGCAGGCGGCCGCACGCAAGTCGCAGGACTGATTGCCGGGGCGTCCATTGCACTGGTCTTGATCTTTCTCACCGGCCCGCTCAAGTACGTGCCGCAAGCCGCGCTCGGAGCCGTACTCGTGATGGCGGCATATTCGCTCATCGACATTGCGACGCTGCGCGCACTATGGCGCGAGGAGAAGGAAGAATTTGCGATCTCGATCATTGCAACGCTCGGCGTGGTGTGGGTCGGCTCGATCGATGCGATTCTGTTTGCGGTGTTGCTCGCGCTGCTGCGCTTCGTGCGCATCGTCGCCCGCCCGCCATGCGAGGTTTTGGGCGTCGTGGAAGGAATGCCCGGTTTTCACAGCATTGCGCGCCACCCGAACACGCACACCATCCCGGGACTATGCCTATTCCGATTTAATTCACCGATCGTATTTTTCAATGCACCTTACTTCAAGCGCGCGGCGCTGGAAGCAGTGGCGGCCGCCGGCCCGGAACTGCGCTGGCTCGTGCTCGACGCGGTGCCGGTGACGAGCCACGACGCCACCGGCCGGCATACGCTGCGCGAGCTCGAGAGCGAACTTGCCGCCCGCGGGATTAACGTCGCTATTGCGGGACGTCAGACCGAATTCACGAATTGGCGCCGTGCGCGGGGCCTCGACGAGTTGCGATCGAGCAACGAGCGCTTTTTTCCGACACTGCGGCAGGCGGTGCGCACTCTGCGGAAGGAGCTTGATGCAGGTAATCAATCCGCCGAAGGGCAACGCGCGCCAGGTTGACCCAAAACTCGTGAAAATCATTAGGCCTCATTCAGGCTTTTCTGCCTTCCCCCAAGTTCGCATGCAGGTCACAATGGAGTTGTAGCAAGTTAAATCGTTATTGAAAACTTTTTTATTAGGAGAAAGCCATGGCTTGGAGCAAACCCGAATTTACCGATATGCGTTTCGGTTTCGAAGTTACGATGTACATTCTGAACCGCTAATGCGCATTTAAGTTCGATAAGGAAAAAGGGCTGCTGAAGAAGCAGCCCTTTTTTATTTCAAGCACTAATCTATCGTGCTATCCGCGAGTGAGGAAAAATAGAGCTCGGGCTTGGCAGCCAGCCCAAAGTCTGCACCCGACGGAAAGCACTGCTCCAAATAATCCGCAGACAATAGATTCGAGCCCAGTTCGGGGAGCCCGGTCTCTTATATAACATAATTTTCTCATTAGCTTAGGTCCGTAAAGAGTCTGGCTCTTTGAGCCTAGCGGTTTGCCAAGTCTGCTCTCGTTGCTGGCGACAAGTAACTTGTCTGCCATTCTGGTGTCTAATTTCGAGTTTAGAGTTTCACATCACTACGCGGGAGGAATCTATGTCAAATGTTCATGCTCGTCTTATGACCGCTGTCGTAACTGTGGCTTTTCTCATCGGGGTCCCATCCTTGGTTCTTGCAGAACCGGACGGGGGAAGTCCTCATGAAGGGATGCAGCACTGGGGTGCGCACTGTGGCACCCATGCTTGGCAACACCACGGCAAGCACCACGCTGTGGACCATGTCTTCCACAGCTTGTTCCGGCACGCCAAGGACCTGGGTCTCTCCGACGAGCAAGTTGCGAAGCTGCATTCCCTGAAGACCGGCTATGCAAAAGCCGAGATTCGTGGAGAGGCCGACATGAAGCTAGCCGAAGTTGATGTCCGGACCTTGGCCCATGACCCGAAGGCGAAAATGTCGACCGTCGAGGACGCGGTGCGCAAAGAGGAAATGGCACATGCTGACCGACGGATCGAGAAGATTAAGACCCTGCGTGCGACGTTCGCCGTCTTGACGCCGGAACAACTTGAGAAATGGCGCGCCATGAGGCTGGAGGGGCACGGAGGGTGGCACCGCGAGAGATATGGCGAAGGCGCAGATTTTGGCACGTATAGCGATAAACCAGGGACCGCGCGCGACGAAACGTCGTAGCCGGAAGCGGACGATGATAGTGTTGAGTTAATGTCCATCCTCTCCGGTTTCTCCGAAACCGAAGGCCAATAGTTAGAGCTAGTCCGGAATTGTACTGGTGACCTTGCTTTAAAGAACTGTACCGGATTGAATGAAGCAATTGTCATGTATGAACCGGTCGCGCCGGATAAAAATGCATTGTCATATTTCGGCTGTATTAAATGCCTGACTTGCACCCATTTTTCGTAAGCTTTGAGCGTGCGTCGCCAACGCGCGCCTTCGACCATTAAGCGTCGCGTAACTCAAGCACGGCAAGGGGTGAGAGTCGAATCGATTGACGATGCTGGTCTATCCAGAATTCCCACGCGGCGGAAAGCAGCGCTTCAAATAATCGAACCCACGCTTGGGTGGAGGCTTCGTTCCGCTGCTGTCAAATCATTCGACGCCAGCTTCGATGTTTGCTACGTGTTAGGTGCAGGCCTTCTCATGTCCTTATCTCGGAGCAGCACCTTGCACGAAAATCGTTCGCGCGCCCGATGCTTCGCCCAGATTTAGTGCAGGCACCCGCTGTAATGGTTTGGCGACAATTTCGAGCGCTGTCATTCTTTTTAAATTGGACTCAACCGGTTACGCAGTCCGAAGCCGAACACATACCAGACTGCGTCATTGGTATGAATGGTGCTTATATACGATCGAGATGCCATATGAAGCCGGATCGCAATTAGCACGACCCGCCGCCGGATTTCGGCTTGCTACGCGCCAGCGAGTCGTATTTCCATGATGGTAGTTCCATCCCATGCATAGTTCCCGGCATCTTCTTGCTGAATCTGCTGGCGGGGTAGCAATCGCCGACGCCTCCTTGCCACGCCCTTGGTTTTACCCCCACCAGTTCGATCAATTCATTTGTGACGTCGAATTCGGCACTTGGGAGATATTCATCAAACTGTTGATCGTATTGGCATTGGCCGCTCTGGCCTATGTTTGCGTTTCGCACGCGTTGTTTCGTGCGATTTTGGCCGCGGCCGGACAACAACGTTGGTCAGACGTACTCGCCAGACCCAGCGTGATGTGGCTAATGATGGGTATTGTTCTGCTGGTATTTCGTACCTTGCTCTGGTTTCGTTACCGGCCGTTTGCGCCGATGACGGCGCAGGACGCGCCATCCTTGACCGTGATCATTCCCGCCTACAACGAGGGCGCCATGGTTACGCAGTCTATCAATTCTGTGACCCGTGCCGATTATCCGCGGCATCTTCTGCAAATACTTGTCGTCGATGATGGCAGCACGGATGACACCTGGCAGCACATTGTGCAGGGGGAACGCAGATATCCGAACCTGGTGACAGCTATCCGTCTCGAGCGAAACCAGGGTAAGCGTGCCGCGCTTGCGGAAGGATTTCGCCGGGCGCGCGGTACGGTCGTAGTAACCGTAGATTCCGACAGCATTATCGAAAACCAGGCTTTGCTTGCCATCGTCGCTCCGTTTCGGGACCGCAGCGTTGGTGCAGTTGCGGGCAAAGTGGTCGTGTACAACTCGCGCGCCGGGCTTATCCCGAAGATGTTGCGAGTGCGCTTCGCTTTGTCATTCGATTTCCTGCGGGCCGTCCAATCTACTTTTGGTACTGTTAATTGCTGTCCGGGCGCACTCTCGGCCTATCGTACGGACGTGGTTCGTGCGGTCCTTGATTCGTGGTTGAACCAAATGTTTCTCGGAGCCAGTTGCACGATTGGTGAAGATCGGGCCCTGACAAACTATATTCTTGGGTGCGGTTTCAATTGTGTTTATCAGCGCACGGCTGTTGTTCGAACTATGGTGCCCGAGCAATACGTCAAGCTCGCAAAGATGTATCTGCGTTGGGATCGCAGCTATGTGCGCGAGGAATGTCGACTTTTGCGAATTGTCTGGAAGCGACCGTTCCGGCAGGCCTTGATTGCGTTTATCGATCAGCTGTTTTCGAATTTCCGTTATCCAGTGGCTTACGCCAGTCTCATACTGCTTGTACGTCTTTCGCTGCACGACCCGACCACCATCCCGCGGATGTTGGTTGCGATGGGAATCATGTCGGCGTTCTATATGCTGTACTTCCTGCGCAGCGAAAGGTCATGGGAATTCCTGTACGGCATACTTTATTCGTATTTCTATTTGTTTACGCTGTTCTGGATTTTTCCCTGTGCGGTACTTACAGTGCGTGCGCGTGGTTGGCTCACTCGATAGGGCAGGCCGCAGTCGTGCAAAAGAGCTGAGTGTAGACTTCGCGAAGCAGAAGCGACTCTGTGCGAAAGTCGACATCCAGTTCAATTCTGTGCAGTGAGTTTTTTTATTAATATGTTGGAAACCAAGAAAGGAGGCGATCCATGGCCTACTACCTGAGCATGCAACGAGTTAGATTTAGGAGCCCCGACGATTCGAGCACTTCAAGCTAATGTTTGCCAGCGTTGGCTGAGGGGCCCCGGAATTCTGGACACTAGTTCTGTGAGTTTGCGGCCGCTGTAGCCGTCATTTCCTTTGCAAATTCCCTGGGCGTCATGCCCTTGAGAGATCGGTGAGGCCGGTTCTCATTATAGTCCCATCGCCAGGCATCGATCTTCTCCTTCGCGTCGTCCAGCGAATGGAACCAGTGAGCATTCAGACATTCCTCGCGAAAGCGGCCATTGAAGCTTTCGATGATCGCGTTATCAGTCGGCTTGCCGCGTCGGCTGAAATCGAGCTTCACGCCGTTGCTGTAGGCCCAGAAGTCGGTCTGCCCGCTCACAAACTCCGAGCCGTTGTCGCAGTCGATCCGTTGCGGCAGACCCCGTTCGTATTTCAAGCGATTAAGCACCTGCACCACATGCTCTGCCCGCAGGCTCGGGCCAATCGCAATATCCAGGCATTCCCGCGTGTAGACATCGACGACCGTCAGCGCCCGAAACCGCCTCCCGTCCGCGAGTTCATCGGCGACAAAATCCATGCTCCACACCTCGTTCATCCGGCCTGCAGGCGGACGCGGACTGCGATGCTCGGCACTGACGTGCCGCCGCGGGCGCTTACGCTTGAGCGCCAGCCCTTCCTCGGTGTATATCCGGTCAAACGACGCTTGCCCACCTCCCACCCCTCGCGACGCAACAGCATTAAGATTCGCCGGTAGCCAAACCGCACCCGCGCGGCCGCAATCTCCCGCGTGCGCTGCTTGAGCGCCGTCAGCGGGTCGCGGATACTGCGGTAGTAATACACCGACCGCCGCAGCCGTATACAGCCGCACGCCCGCTTCGTCGCCACCCCGTACCGATTCATCAGGTAGCGCACGATCTCGCGCTTGGAAACCGGCTTCACCACTTTTTTTTAAGCACGTCCTGAAGCATGACCTTGGTCCCGCGACAGGTCCGCGACCATTCGCTTGAGCCGGGCGTTTTCCTCCCGCAACTCCTTCAGCTGCCGCACCTCGGAGGGTTCGAGCTTGCCGTAGACCTTGCGCCACCGGTAGTACGACTGCTCCGAAATACCGTGCCGGCGGCACAACTCCGAAACCGGCGTCCCCAGCTCCCCCTGCTTCAAGATCCCGGCAATCTGCGCCACCGCAAACCGCTTCCTCTTCATGGCAAAACCTCCGTCGTGATAGACTCGATTTTGCCGCAAAACTCACCTTCGTTTCTGTCCAGATAATCGGGGACCCGTCAGTGCCGTAAAGCACCCATCAGTAGGCACAGACCCACCACGCCATTGCACACAATCATCACGGTAGCGAACAACGTATCGCGGGCGAGGGTGCTGGCGGCCGGACTGCCAGACAGCATTATTGAGCCGATCAGCGCCAGCTCGATGACGGTGACGGCCAGGGCGAGAATCAGGGTGCCGAAGGGCTCTCCGACCCGAAGCGCGACAACTTCGGCGTGATGTACACCGACAAGCACCGCCGCTATGAGCGCGGCGAAGACCAAAGGAAGAAGAATCCAG
>DATIXX010000016.1 GCA_035518095.1 Burkholderiales bacterium
GCGCGGCGGAATTGCAATTGACGGAAGAAATGTGCATGGTAATTGCCGCCCAGGCCTGCTTGTTGATTCTCAATCTGGGCCTTGATTACTACCGGGACTGGGTCGAAGTCATCGTTTACCCCGGCGACTTTATGCCGCGGCACGAATACACGGATGAAGACGGCGTAGTGCATGTCGAGCGCGAACCGATGCAGGGAGAAGCCTGGCTGCAAGGCCCGGTGATTTTATCCTGGGAAGCCGTGCAGTCAGGCGCGGAAGATGGCGTCAACGTGGTGCTCCACGAATTTGCGCACAAGCTCGATATGCTGAATGGCGACACCGACGGATTCCCTCCTTTGCATGAAGACATGAGCCGCGAAGCCTGGATGCTGGATTTCTCTAAGGCCTACCGGGATTTCTGTGCCCGGATTGAAAGGGGAGAGCGCACTGCGATCGATCCTTACGCTGCGGAAAGCCCGGCGGAATTCTTTGCGGTATTGAGCGAAGTTTTCTTTGAAACTCCCCAAGTACTCAAGCGCATTTACGCTGATGTATACTTTCAGCTCAGCCGGTTTTACCGTCAGGACCCTGCGCTGCGAATGATGCACTGATCTCGTGGTGTATTGTTTCAAGTGAGCCCGTAAGTACTACCCGCCTTTGCCCGCAATATACAGAGCGCAAATTCAGCTAGTTCTTTTGGTGGCGCCAGAAGGGGGTGTATCCGCTTCGAATCCGGTCAGCTCTTCCGGCGTGTTGATATTGCTGAAAGCTTCCTCCTGATCGTCAAAGGCGACTTCCGCGACCTCAAGCGTGGCGTACCAAGCGTCTATTTTGCGCCCGCCGGATGCGAGGAACTCATTCAGATGCGCGAGCACCGCACGCCGGCACAGGCAAAACACAGGATGCGGTTGCGCAAACGTTTTGGCTACCGCCAACTGAGCTTTCTCCGCAGCAAGTCCCGCATAGAGTCGCTCTACCAGGTCACGTGGCAAAAACGGCGAATCGCACGGGACTGTAGCAACAAGTCCATGCCGGGCCTCAGCAAGTGCGCGGTGTAATCCGGCAAGGGGACCGGCAAAACCGCCGATTTCGTCCGGAATGACGCGGTAACCGAAGCGCGCGTAATGCTTGAGATTCTGGTTGGCATTAATCAGAACTTCATTTACTTGCGGGCTAAAGCGCTCTAACACCCACTCGATAAATGGCTTGCCTTGCAGCAAAGTTAATCCCTTGTCCACTCCGCCCATGCGCCGGCCCTGGCCGCCCGCGAGTATCACGCCAGTGATTTTTTCCATGAACGAACTCAGGTGAGTGAGGCTTGCCTGGATTTGATGAAACGCGACTCGCCGGTGAACAGCAAATAATGCTTGCCTGCGGCGCGGCCAATCATGGTGAGACCGATTTGTTTCGCGATTTCATAGCCCATCTGGGTAAGCCCGGAGCGGGACACCAGGAAAGGGATTTCCATCTGTGCGCATTTAATCACCATCTCCGAAGTAAGGCGCCCGGTGGTATAGAAAATCTTGTCGCGGCCCTCGATGCGGTCCAGCCACATTTGGCCGGCAATCGCATCAACCGCATTGTGTCGCCCCACGTCTTCGACAAACATCAGAATCTCGCTGCCTTTGCACAGCGCGCAGCCGTGCACAGCGCCAGCGGTTTTGTAGACCGTGTCATGCCGGCGCACGTTGTCCATCAATGCATAAAAGGTTTCCTCGCCCAGGAAAACATCTGTGGGTAAATTGAGTTTATCGATTTCATCCATCAATTCGCCGAACACCGTGCCCTGGCCGCAGCCGGTCGTGACTGTGCGTTTTTCCATGCGCCCGTCGAGGTCCTGAATGCCATGCCTTGTGATTATAGCGACTGCTTCGGTTTCCCAATCCACCTGTACCGACTTGATCTCGTCAATATTGTTCACCAGTCGCTGATTACGCAGGTAACCAATAGCGAGCGCTTCCGGCGCCGCACCCAGAGTCATGAGGGTTACGATTTCCCGCTTGTCCACATATAAAGTGAGTGGATGTTCGCCGGCGATCTGCGTATTCGACCATTCGCCATGTTCGTTCATCGAGCGCACGGCAAATGTGAGCGGGCGGCTTGCGTGGGTGATTTTCGGACGATAAGGGGTACCCATACCGGATCCTTAGAAAGTGATTACAAGATATAACCATAAGTAGAGATGAAAGAAAATACACTGAATACCCATAATTTGACAGTGGCTTTTTGTTGTATCTTTTTTCACCCCGGCGCAGAATCATGGTTGAATGGGGGGAAGGCGATGAAGCATCCTAGCATGTCGGTAGCCGTAATCATGGAGCGCCTGGTTTTGGATAATGAGTGGTGTACTGAGAAGTGGGAAGCGATAGGAATTGTTCCCGACCTCAGCGGCGGGAATAAACAGTGGTGTGTCATATTTGAAGATGCGCGTCAGAAGCACATATTATTCCCGGGTTTCGATGTGACCCTTCATAGGGACGAGGCGGAGGGCTATTATTTAAACTTGAGTTCCCCCCAACCCAAAGTTTTTGTCTCGTGGCGTTCCCAGGAAGATTTGGCCGTGCCCTACATCGTCACCGTAAGCTATAACGAAGCGGCACGCTGGATGGATTCTAATGAGCAAGTCGACGGCGTACCGATGCCGTCGGACATTGCCGATTGGCTGAGTGATTACGTGAACCGAAACTACAAGCCAGAACCCAAAAAACGGCAGCGCCCGCAATCTTTTGTGTCACCTGCGCGCAGGATCGACAAAACCACCGGCTGAGTCATGCAACGCAAGGAATCCTTTCTAAGCAGATGGTCCCGTCTCAAAAAACAGGCGGAAAATCTCGTCAAGACCGAGTCGGCGAAGCCTTTGGCCAATGAGCCAAAACTACCGGCTGTTGAACAACTCAATATGGAATCGGATTACACCGCTTTCTTTCATCCGAAAGTGGAAGAAAAGCTGCGTCGCGAAGCGCTGCGCAAACTATTCAGCGACCCGCACTTCAACGTAATGGATGGTCTTGACGTATATATAGACGATTACGGCAAGCCCGACCCAATCCCTGCAGAAATGCTGGCACGACTGATGGAATCGAATCCGTTGCATTTTCCTCCCGCCAAGGAGCAGTCTGCAGATAAATCACAAGCGCAAAAGAGCCCGGAAGCATTGCCGCAACAGCAGCCTCAAACCATTGCGGAGCCCAAACTGGATAGCGTCAAAACCAAACAGCAAACTGTCGCCATGCCGGAAAAACATATCGCAAAAGCAGATCCGGAGTAGCTTAATGGCGGCGCAGCATAACTGCATCATGATTTTTATACCGAAAGCGTTGATCGAAATCTAATATCTGGCTTATGGCTATAGATAGCAAAAACATATTGGTGTGCAACTGCAACAAGACAATGCCGCTGGATGCTAAGCGGCTAACGCGCGCCTTGCAGCTCAAAACACCGGTAATGATTCACCACGAACTGTGTCGTCATCAGGTATCGGTATTTGAGTCGAGCCTCAAGCAGGGCGGTGAAGTGCTGGTCGCCTGTACGCAGGAGGTGCGGCTGTTCGAGGAGGTCGCCGGGCAGACTGATCCCAACGCCGAGGTCGCTTTTGTCAATATCCGCGAACAGGCGGGCTGGTCGGCTGAAGCCGATAAAGCCACGCCGAAAATCGCCGCGCTGCTTGCCGCGGCGGCGCTTCCCGAGCCTGAGCCGGTACCCAGCGTCAGCTACAAATCCGCAGGGCAACTGCTGATCATTGGTCCGGCATCAGCTGCATTGGAGTGGGCGGAACAGCTTACCGAGCAGATGGATGTGAGCGTGCTCTTGACCGACGTCAAAGGCGCGAATGAATTGCCGACACAACGGCGTTACCCTGTGTTATCGGGGAAAATTGTTAGCGTGAAAGGTTATCTGGGCGCTTTTGAGGTCTTGTGGAACCAGGTTAACCCGATTGACCTGGAAACCTGTACTCGCTGCAACGCGTGTATTGAGGTTTGTCCCGAGCAGGCGATTGACTACAGCTACCAGATTGACCTCGATAAATGCAAGGCGCACCGCAAATGCGTGGCCGCGTGTGGCGATATCAAGGCCATTGATTTTGAGCGGCGCGATACTGAGCGTTCCGAACATTATGATTTGATTCTCGACCTATCCGATAAGCCTCTGCTGAACATGCATCAGCCGCCGCAGGGGTATTTCGCTCCGGGCCATGATTCTCTGGCGCTGGCTCGCGCAGTCAATCAGCTGGCGCAGATGACCGGCGAATTCGAAAAGCCCAAATTTTTTACCTACAAAGAATCCATTTGCGCTCACAGCCGCTCGGAAATTACCGGATGCTCGAGATGCATAGATATCTGCTCGACCCGCGCTATTTCCCCGGATGGCGACCACGTTAAAGTAGAACCGCATTTGTGCATGGGTTGTGGCGCCTGCGCCAGCGTTTGTCCCTCGGGAGCGATGGGCTACGCCTATCCGCGAGTGGCCGATCTCGGCGCACGCGTCAAAACCCTGCTGCAAACCTATCTCAGTGCAGGTGGCGAGGATCCCTGTTTGCTCCTGCATAACTCCAGCGACGGAAGGCAACTGGTTGCCAGTCTCGGCCGCCGCGGCAAAGGCCTGCCGGCTAATGTCATTCCGCTCGAGACTTTCCACATTGCCTCGCTGGGCATGGATGTAATGCTTGGTGCGATTGCGCTTGGTGCGTCAAACCTGCTGGTGCTCGCTACCGGCAGAGAAGCTCAAGATTACTTGGTTTCATTGCGCGCCCAAATGGGCTTCGCCGAAGAAATCCTGCAAGGGCTGGGTTATAAGGGGAGCCATTTCCGACTTAGTGAAGCGCAGGATTTGGCTGCCCTTGAAAAGGCGGTCTGGGGGATCGAACCCGCCCAACCGGTCAAGCCCGCGAGTTTCAATCTGTTTAACGAAAAGCGCGCCACGCTTGATTTTGCTTTTGACCATTTCGCTAAGAATGCCCCCACTCTCGTAGATGAAATCCAGCTGTCGCCGGGGGCTCCTTACGGAAAAATAGACGTTAATAAAGATACATGTACTCTGTGCATGGCTTGTGTCGGCGCCTGTCCTGAAAACGCCCTGCTGGATGCCAAGGAATTGCCACAGCTTAAGTTCATCGAGCGCAATTGTGTGCAGTGCGGCATATGCGAAAAAACCTGCCCTGAAAAGGCCATTAGCCTTACCCCCAGATTGTTATTGACTAAGGAAGCGCTGAGTCCGAGAATAGCTAACGAGGCCGAGATTTTCGCCTGCATCCGCTGTGGTAAGCCTTTTGCGACCAAGCAGATGATAAATAACATGCTGGGCAAACTCGGTACTCATTCAATGTTCAGCGGAAGCAACGCTCTTACGCGGCTGCAGATGTGCGCGGATTGCCGTGTCGTTGACATGATGAAAAACAAAGACGAATTGACCATTTTTGATGTGAGGAACCGATGAGCGCAGCAGTCGCTCAGGTCAAGCGTAATCCCTCTCCCGTAGCCCAGGAAGACTTGGCACGCGCGCACATGTATGCGCTGATTGCACGCCTGTTGTATTCCCCTGATGGACAATTGCTGCGAGCCATAGCCACTGCTGACGAAATTATTGCGGAAACGGCGCCTTTGACTGAAGCGTGGCATGCGCTCGCTTCCACTGCGCAGGCCTGTAATGCAGAAGCGGTGGAAGAGGAGTACGAGAAACTGTTTATCGGAGTTGGGCGGCCCGAAGTAATGCTTTTCGGCTCATATTACCTTGCAGGCTTTATGATGGAAAAACCACTCGCCTTGTTGCGCGATGATCTGGCAAAGCTGGGACTTGCGCGCCATGAATCAGTGAATGAGCCTGAAGACCATCTTTCCGCGCTGTGCGATGTGATGCGTTATTTGATTACAGGCGATGAAGAACGATATCCGGCGAGCCTGGAACAGCAAAAGCAATTTTTCGCCCGCCATATCCAAACCTGGCACGAGCGTTTTTGCAATGCCGTGATTGGGTCCGAATCGGCAAATTTCTATCGGCATGTAGCACAATTTATAAGGGCTTTTTTCAACATTGAGGTCGAATCTTTCGAAATGTTATAGGCGGCGGCAGCAACAACTTTATTTAGCAAGGAGACAAAAATGGCAAAGACCAAGAGCAGATTGAGCAGGAGAAACTTCCTGCTTGCGGTTGGCGCAGGAGGCGCCGGCGTAGCGGCAGCCATGGTTGCCAAGAGCGTGCCTCAGACGAAATCCAATGCTGAGACGGTGGATCAAACCAAGAGCAATGGCTATCGTGTCTCCGAGCACATTCACAATTACTATCGAACAACTAAAGTCTGATACAGGAGAATTAAAATGCTGCTTACCAGAAAATCCAGCGCGGTTGCAGAAATGCCCAGCCGCCTAAGCCGCAGCTTGTCAGGCGCGATCGGCAAAACGATGGACAGGCGGACATTCCTCAAACGGTCCGGTCTCACTGTGGGCGCTGGCGCATTTGCCAGCCAGTTGCCGTTCAACATGATTGGCAAAGCCGGCGCAGCAGCCGAAACCCAGGGTACCGGTAATATCCAGGTCAAGCGTTCGGTCTGTACGCACTGTTCAGTAGGCTGTGCAATTGATGCGGTTGTGCAAAATGGAGTGTGGATTCGCCAGGAGCCGGTTTTCGATTCACCGCTCAATCTCGGCGCGCACTGCGCCAAAGGTGCTTCGGTACGCGAACACGGCCACGGCGAGTACCGCCTTAAATACCCCATGAAGCTGGAAGGAGGGAAATGGAAGAAAATTAGCTGGGATCAGGCAATAAACGAAGTCGGGGACAAAATTCTGCAAATTAAAAAGGAAAGCGGTCCGGATGCCACTTATTGGATCGGTTCCTCGAAGCACAGCAATGAGCAGTCTTATCTGCTGTGCAAGTATGTTCGGCTGTTCGGCACCAACAACACCGATCACCAAGCGCGTATCTGCCACTCTACTACCGTTGCGGGTGTCGCCAACACCTGGGGTTACGGCGCGATGACCAATTCCTATAATGACGAGAGCAACTCCAAGTGCATTTTATTTCTCGGCAGCAATGCCTGTGAGGCACATCCGGTTTCGATGCTTCACACCCTGCACGCCAAGGAAACCGGCGCCAAGGTCATCGTCGTAGACCCGCGCTTTACCCGTACCGCTGCTAAGGCGAATTACTTTGTCCGCCATCGCTCGGGCAGCGACGTAGCCTTTATTTATGGGATGCTTTACCACATCTTCGGCAACGGCTGGGAAGACAAGCAGTACATTCACGACCGCGTTTATGGCATGGAAAAAGTTCGCGAGGAAGTGATGAAATGGACTCCTGACAAAGTTCAGGATGTCACAGGAGTCCCACAGGAGCAGGTATACAAGGTTGCTGAAATGATGGCCAAAAATAAGCCAAGTACGATCGTTTGGGCGATGGGGCAGACACAGCACACCACCGGCAATGCCGTGGTACGCGCAAGCTGCATTCTGCAGTTGGCTCTGGGCAATGTCGGCGTCTCGGGTGGAGGCACCAATATTTACCGCGGCCATGACAACGTTCAAGGAGCAACCGACCTCGGTCCCAACCCGGATTCTCTGCCGGCCTACTACGGCCTGGCGCCGGGTTCGTTCAAACACTGGTGCCGCGTCTGGAATGTGGATTACGAGTGGCTGCGCAAACAGTACGTAAATGACGGGATGATGGGCAAACCGGGCATTACTGTGTCACGGTGGATTGATGGCGTCTTGGAGAAAAATGAGAACATCGATCAAGACCCTAACATCCGCGCAGTAATTTACTGGGGCCATGCGCCAAACAGCCAGACCCGAGGCGCGGATATGGTTGAGGCGATGAAGAAGCTTGATCTTTTGGTGGTCATCGATCCTTATCCTTCTGCCACAGCATCGATGGCGGCGATGGTGAGAAAAGACGGCGTTTATCTCCTGCCTGCGGCAACTCAGTTTGAGACCACAGGCTCGGTAACCGCGTCAAACCGCTCCGTTCAATGGCGCGAGAAAGTCATTGAGCCGCTTTTCGAGTCCAAGCCCGACGAGACCATTATGTATCTGTTCGCGAAGAAATTCGGCTTCGCAGACCAGTTGTTGGGCAAGAAGGATGGCAAGCAGAACATTCGCGTAGAGAAGGACCAGCCAAACATCGAGGACATCACTCGCGAATTCAACCGCGGCGCATGGACCATTGGTTACACCGGCCAGTCGCCTGAGCGTATGCAGGCACATATGCGAAATATGCAGGTGTTCGATGTGAAAACTCTTCGCGCCAAAGGCGGCAAAGACGCCAAGACCGGTTATGTGCTGGACGGTGATTACTTTGGCATGCCTTGGCCGTGTTACGGTAATGCGGCGTTAAAACATCCGGGGACGCCTAATCTTTACGATACCTCGAAAAATGTGATGGACGGCGGCGGCAACTTCCGTGCTAACTTTGGTGTCGAGAGGGATGGAGTCAGTCTGTTGGCTGAAGACGGTTCGCACTCCAAAGGCTCGGAAATCACTACCGGCTATCCCGAATTCGATCATGTATTCCTGAAGAAACTTGGCTGGTGGGATGATCTGACTGACGAGGAGAAAAAAGAGGCGGAAGGCAAAAACTGGAAGACCGACCTGTCAGGAGGCATCCAGCGCGTCGTCATGAAGCATGGCTGCCATCCGTTCGGGAACGCCAAGGCGCGCGCCTTGGTGTGGAACTTCCCGGATCCAGTGCCGCAGCATCGGGAGCCTTTGTATTCGCCCCGGCCGGATTTGGTGGAAAAATATCCGACTCACGACGACAAGAAGGCCTTTTGGCGTCTGCCGACACTGTTCAAAACGATACAGCAAGCCAATAAGGATATCTCAAAGCAATTTCCGCTGATAATGACCAGCGGTCGCATGGTGGAGTACGAAGGCGGCGGAGAGGAAACCCGCTCCAACCCGTGGCTCGCCGAACTGCAGCAGGAAATGTATGTGGAGATCAGTACCAAGGACGCCAACGATCGCGGCATCCGCAACAATGAGTATGTGTGGGTCGAATCACCGACCAAGGCGCGGCTGAAGGTTAAATCCTGGGTGACTGAGCGCGTGGCTTCGGGAACGGTGTTCCTGCCGTTCCACTTCTCGGGATGGTGGATGGGCCAGGACATGCTCGAATATTATCCTGAAGGCGCGCATCCCATAGTACGCGGCGAGGCGATTAATACTGCGACCACTTACGGATATGATGCTGTGACCATGATGCAGGAAAGCAAGACCACCCTGTGTCAGATTACTAAAGCATGATGCAAACCGTCATACACATATAAGGAGCAGACAAATGGCTAGAATGAAATTTCTGTGTGATGCGGAGCGCTGCATTGTATGCAACGGCTGCGTGACGGCGTGCAAGAATGAAAACGAGGTGCCTTGGGGCGTGAACCGGCGCCGGGTAGTTACCGTAAACCAGGGGGTACCGGGTGAAAAAGCAATTTCCGTTGCGTGCATGCATTGTTCTGACGCGCCATGCATGGCAGTTTGCCCAGTGGATTGCTTCTACAAGACTGATGAAGGCATAGTGCTCCACGACAAGGATTTGTGCATCGGCTGCGGCTACTGTTTCTATGCGTGTCCGTTTGGCGCTCCGCAGTTCCCGCAGGATGGCGCGTTCGGGCTGCGCGGCAAAATGGACAAGTGCACTTACTGCGCCGGTGGGCCGGAGCCAGATTTCTCCGAAGCCGAGTTCAAGAAATACGGCCGCAACCGCATTGCTGAAGGCAAACTCCCACTTTGTGCGGAGATGTGCTCGACCAAAGCACTGCTTGCAGGTGATGCGGACGTGATTTCGGATATCTACAGGGCCCGGGTAACGACGCGCGGTACGGGCGCTGAAGTCTGGGGCTGGGGCACCGCTTACGGCAGACCCGAAAAAGCTCCGACACAAGCTCCTGAAGGAAAATAAAACATGAAGACGACCATATTGGCAATGTTAATCGGCGTGCTTGCCATGGGCTTGTCAGCTTGTGGCGAAAGACCAGCCGTGATCTACAAGCAGGGCAAGTATCAAGGGAAGCCCGATACCCAACCTTGGAATAATGCGTACTTCAAGGGCGATCGGACGGCTTGGGAAAATGCTCTGAAAGCGCGCGCCGAGCTCGAAAACGAATACCGAAGGATGAATACCGGAGACCAATTATGAAGTCAGTGCATGTTGCAGACTTCCTGTGCATGTATGTTTTTGCAGCGATGTTTATGCTCTCGGGTATAGCGTGGGCGGCTGAACCGGTGCAGATAAATGAAGGGCAGGTCGCTGCCGCGAACAAGGGTACTGAAGCCCAGCGGGAAGTGACACAACCGTATAACAACGCACCCGTCTGGCGCCAAGTGCGCTCCGGTCAGGAGAACTATACAAATATAAAAGGAATTGAAACGGGTGTGCTGGTTCAATCGGCGGGCGAAACCTGGCGTGCTTTCCACAACGGTCCGGTTACTTTCTACAGCGGCATTTTCTTGATTGCTGTACCGCTGCTGATCTTACTTTTTTACCGCATATACGGGCCGCTAAAACTCCATGACAAACCCACAGGAAGAATAATACTGCGCTTCAGTGATTGGGAGCGCGTAGTACATTGGTCCACCGCCATCAGTTTTGTGATATTGGCCATCACGGGCATCATTATTTTATTCGGTAAGCACATTCTTCTGCCGATTTTCGGTTACACTTTGTTTTCCTGGCTTGCCATTCTTTCGAAAAATCTGCATAACTTCGTCGGACCGTTGTTCATTTTCTGCGTAGCGGCGACCTTCGTGACTTTCCTCAAAGACAATTTTTGGAAAGTGCATGATTTGCTGTGGTTCAAGAAGTTAGGAGGCATGCTTAGTAAAGAGCATGTTCCTTCGGATCGCTTTAATGCCGGAGAAAAATCCTGGTTCTGGGGCGGCGTTTTTCTGCTGAGCATAATCGTTGCTGTGACCGGCCTAATACTCGATTTCCCTAACTTTGATCAGGGGCGTTCCATCATGCAGCAGGCGAACGTGATCCATGCGATCGCCGCAGTCTTGTTTGTTGCCGCCTCGCTTGGGCATATCTATATGGGCACAATAGGAGTGGAGGGAGCCTATGAGTCTATGCGCAATGGAACGGTGGACGAAACCTGGGCGAAGGAACATCACGAACTCTGGTACAACGACATCAAATCGGGCAAGATTGCCCAAAGGCCGCTAAACACAGCGGGCACCGCGCAGGCGAGACCGTAGATATTATATCGGGGGATAGGATGAAAAAGCTTGCTAATGCAGTTATGAGCGGATTGGTGCTGGCGATTTTCGCTTCAGGTTTGGCATACGCCAAACTGCCGCCGCCTACCGAAGCGCAAAAAATGGCAGCTGAACAGAAAAAAGAGCAGGCCACAGCGGCCGCCAAAAAAGAGGCGGAAACGCTAGCCAAGGTCGAGGATAGGATTGCAGCGAATTACATCAAAGAAATGAAAGCGAAGGGGATTACTGTAAATCCTACTATACCTCCCTCCACACCAGCAGCAGCAACGGAAAAACACAAAAAATAAATCGTGGTGGCCGATTTAAGCCCGGCTGGTGCCGGGCTTTTTATTTGGTTCCTATACTAGGCCTTCGAGCACCTGCACATCCACCACGCTGCCGGGCGCTACATTGCCCTGTGAATCTTGCAGGATTATGAAGCAATTTGCTTCGGACATGGAACGCAAAATTCCAGAGCCTTGTGCCCCGGTAACGCGCACACTCCAATTGCCGTTGGCGTCTTTGCTCAATATGCCACGCTGGAATTCGGTTCGCCCCGGAGCTTTCTTCAGCGCGCTGAGGCACGGCGCCTTAAGTACCGGGACGGCAATATTCTCGTTGCGTCCCATCAGTACCCAGAGGGCGTCGCGAACGAATTGATAAAAAGTCACCATCACTGATACCGGATTTCCGGGCAATCCAAAAAAATGACTTTTGCCCATTTTACCGTACGCAAGCGGCCGCCCCGGTTTCATGGCAATTTTCCAGAACACCACTTCGCCGAGCCGGCTGAGCAGCTCTTTGATGTAATCGGCTTCTCCAACAGACACACCACCGCTGGTAATCACTACATCCGCCGTCGTAGCCGCTTCCATGAGCGCCTGCTCCAGGCTGGCCGGATCGTCTTTTACCACGCCCATGTCCAGTACTTCCGCTCCCAAGCTCACCAACATGCCGTAAAGGGTATAGCGGTTACTGTCGTAGATCTGGCCTTCTTCCAACGGGCTACCAATTGAGCGCAGTTCATCACCCGTGGAAAAGAATGCTACACGCAGCCTTCGGCGTACTTCGACCTCCGCAATACCCAGTGAAGCAATCAAACCAAGTTCGGCAGGGCGAACACGTTTTCCAGACTTGAGCACCACTTGGCCGATGGCGAGGTCTTCGCCGGCCTGGCGTACATTCTGGCCCTGTTTGTGCGCTCCGTAGACGCAAATATTTTGGCCGTCAGGGTTCGTTTGCTCCTGCATGATGACGGTGTCGGTTCCATTTGGAAGCACCGCGCCGGTCATAATGCGTACGCATTGTTTGTCGCTGACTTGGCCAACAAAGGGTTTTCCGGCGAGCGCAGTTCCTACCAGGCGCAAAGTAGTATCGCCTTGCGTGTGCAGGTCTTTGAAGCGCACCGCATAACCGTCCATTGCGGAATTGACATGGGCCGGCACGTTGATGCGCGAGCTGATATCTTCTGCCAACACGCGTCCAAGCGCGGCGCGGATATTCACTTTTTCTATCCCGGAAATCGGAGTGAGATAAGCCTGGATGAATTCTCGCGCCTTGGCAACGGGCATGGAATCCGGATCATAATCATCCGCGCAACTCAATTCACGCAGCGATTTGCTGGTCATGTAATAAGCTCGCTTGATCGGTTTGCTTCGGGTTCAACAGTGCGGAAATTGCGTGCTTCACGAATGCGCGGAATGGAAGGATCGTGAGTTTATCCCCCCGTAATTGACATAAAGCGCACGATTTTGGGTGTGGGAAGATAGACATTGAAGTCATGGCCTTTAGGTTTGATGCCCATTGCCTCGACGATACTTTCGCGCAGAGGTGCATCATCCTCCGGATGGGCGCGAAGTACCGGCAGTAAAGACACTGCATCATTTTGTCCCAAACACGGGTAAAGTTCCCCGGTACAGGTTATGCGTATACGATTACACGATTCGCAAAAGTTATGCGAATGCGGGGAGATAAAGCCGACCTTGGTCTTGCTGTTCGGAATGCGCCAGTAGCGCGCAGGTCCGCCGGTGGTTTCCGCTGAACTCACCAAATCAAAATGTGCTTGCAACAAGGGAAGCGCCTCGTCCTGACTAAAATAGGTGTTCGCTCGCACGTGATCCACTTCTCCTAAAGGCATTTCCTCGATAAACGAGATATCGAGCCCCTGATCAAGCGCGAACTGCACCAAATCCACCAGTTCGTCATCGTTGACCCCGCGCAGCATCACGCAATTAAGCTTGATACCCGCAAAACCGGCCGCTTGCGCGGCCTGAATCCCGCGCAAAACCCTGGACAGTTCACCAACCCGAGTCAGGTCCTTAAAGCGTTCGGGCCTTAGGGTATCGAGGCTGATATTGACGCGTTTAACGCCCGCTGCGCGGATTTCTTTGGCCATTTTTTCGAGCTGCGAGCCGTTCGTGGTCAAAACCAGCTCTTTCAGGCCTCCCAATCCTCCAAGTTGCTGAAGTAACCACAGTACATTTTTGCGTACTAAAGGCTCACCCCCGGTGATCCTTATTTTGGTAACCCCAAGCCCAATAAAAGTACGAGCCAAGCGCAAGCACTCCTCCAAAGATAATATTTGTTCGCGGGGCAGAAATGTCATCTCTTCGGCCATGCAGTAGCTGCATCGAAAATCACAGCGATCGGTGACCGAGAGCCGGATGTAACTTATGGCGCGACCGTATTTGTCAACTAATTGCGCAGAGGAGGATGGCATCGGAATGGGACTCGAAATAATAATTAATTCTAAGCGATATCCTTCCTCGGTGCCACACCAAAATCGCGAACCGGCCGAGGTCTAAACAACGCTTCGAATGCCGACATTAAACCCCTCGATGCTTATGGTTTATGGTGATTTATTGCTTTAATTATGCATTATATGATACTGATTATTAATGAAGTGTATAGTGCATTTTCAGCTTAATCACAGTCGTCGACCTGCTCATAAGGAATTTATTTGGCTTCGTAAACAGGCGCGGGCCCATTATGCAGCCGATTTTAAAGATGCTAGGATGCTAATTGAAAGATCATAGGCTTCATGTTTTTCGAAACCTCACCAGAGATCAGAGATACCAATGCAGAAATCATTGCTAATAAACCCCGACAAATGCACAGGCTGCCTGCAGTGTGAAATGGCCTGTTCCTTCGAACACTTCGGGATGATCAATCCCTCGAAGTCTGTAATCAAAGTTTTTGATTTCCATCATGAGGGCAGGAAAGTACCGTACACCTGCACTCAGTGCGATGAAGCGTGGTGTCTGCACGCATGTCCCGTGGAAGCGATAAAGGTCGATACAAATACGGGCGCGAAAGTCGTATTTGACGCAGTATGCGTGGGGTGCAAGGTGTGCACTATTGCCTGTCCGTTTGGAACCGTGAATTACAACCATGACACGGGCAAGGTCATGAAATGCGACTTGTGCGGAGGTGACCCCGCGTGCGCGCAGGCCTGCCCCACCGGTGCGATTACCTACGTGGATTCTGACTGGACCGGCTTGGAAAGAATGCGTCAGTGGGCGGCAAAAACCGACTCACGCCCAGAAGCGCAAGCCTAACGTTGAGGAGAAATGGACTATGGCATGGCAAAAGCAAGTTCTACGGGTAAACCTGAGCGCGGGTACTTGCAAGGCTGAACCGCTCAATATGAAGTGGGCGCAGGATTATCTGGGCCAGCGAGGTTTGGCCACAAAATATCTAGTCGAAGAAATCAATCCCAGGGTGGACCCGTTATCTGCCGACAACAAAATGATTTATGCCACCGGCCCGTTGACCGGAACCATGGCTTCCACCGGCGCTCGCTATTCAGTGATTACCAAAGGACCGCTTACCGGGGCCATCGCCTGTTCCAACTCGGGCGGCTATTTCGGTGCGGAACTCAAGATGGCCGGCTGGGACATGATCATTTTCGAAGGCAAATCGCCCAAGCCGGTCTACTTGCTTATCCAAGATGAAAAAGCCGAATTGTTGCCTGCAGAAAATTTCATTTGGGGCAAATCGGTATGGGACACCGAAGAACTCATCAAGAAAAGACATCAGGACCCGCTGATTCGCGTTTCATCCATCGGTCGCGCAGGAGAAAATAAGGTTCTTTTCGCTGCGATTGTGAATGACCTGCACCGCGCGGCCGGGCGCTCCGGGGTAGGCGCAGTGATGGGATCGAAAAACCTCAAAGCAGTTGCTGTGCGTGGCACCAAGGGCGTGACTGTCGCCAATCCGAAAGAGTTCATGAAAGCGACGCGGGCCGCAAAGAAGGTATTGGCTGATAACGCGGTGACAGGACAAGGTTTGCCGAAATTCGGAACTCAGGTGTTGATGAATGTCATCAACGAAATTGGCGCCTCACCGACTCGCAACCATCGCGATGTGCAGTTTGAAGGCGCGGCCAAAATATCCGCTGAGGCGATGCATGAGAAGCGTCCAACCGACGGCAAAGCAAATCTGGTAACCAACCAGGCTTGTTTCGGTTGCACCATCGCTTGCGGGCGCATCTCGAAGATCGACGAGACTCACTGGACGGTGAAGAATAAGCCTGAATACTGGGGCGCATCAGGAGGGCTGGAATACGAAGCAGCTTGGGCTTTGGGCAACGACAACGGTGTTGACGACTTGGAAGCGCTGACCTACGCCAACTTCATCTGTAATGAGGACGGTATGGATCCAATTACTTTCGGTGCCACTGTGGCTGCCGCAATGGAGTTGTACGAAATGGGCGTGATTACCGAAAAAGATACCGGCATTAAAGCGCCGTTCGGCTCCGCCGAAGCGTTGTGCAGGTTCACCGAGTGGACTGCACTTGGGGAAGGCTTCGGAAAAATTCTGGGTCTCGGTTCCAAACGTATGTGCGAAAAATATGGCCACCCTGAACTCTCGATGACGGTGAAAGGACAGGAGTTCCCGGCTTATGATTCTCGCGGCATCCAGGGCATTGGTTTGGCTTACGCCACTTCCAACCGAGGTGCGTGCCACCTGCGTGGCTACACTGTGGCTTCCGAAGTGATGGGTATCCCGGTTAAGACCGATCCGCTTACTACCGAGGGCAAGGCAGGACTCGTGAAGGCTTTTCAGGACGCAACGGCTGTAGTGGATTCTACCGGACTTTGCGTATTTACCACGTTCGCTTGGACCTTGAATGACATTCAGCCGCAGGTTCAGGCGGCATGCGAAGGCGACTGGTCCTTGGAGAAGTTAAATCTGATGGGCGAACGCATCTGGAACATGGAGCGGGATTTCAACAACGCTGCCGGATTTACTGCCAAAGACGACACGCTGCCGAAACGGCTGCTGACTGAAGCTGCCAAGACCGGACCCGCTAAAGGCAAGGTAAATGAACTTGGTAAGATGCTGCCGGAATACTACAAAGTGCGCGGCTGGACGCCGGAGGGTATCCCAACCAAAGAAACGAGGCAAAGATTGGGGCTGTAGGTTTCGCAGCACGAAAGGCAACGCAAAGGGGGAAAATGAAATTTATTTTCCCCCTTAATTTGGAGGACAGAATTGACATGAACTACGTGATTATAGGCAATGGACCTGCCGGAGTCATTGCCGCCGAAACCCTGCGCAAATGCGATCCTCACGGCGGAATTACTCTCATCGGGGACGAGCCGGAGCCACCGTACTCACGCATGGCGATACCCTATTTACTTATTGGTGATATCCAGGAAGCCGGAACCTATCTACGCAAAGGCGCGAATCATTTCAAGAACCTCAAAATTGAACTGCTCGTCGCAAGAGCGGAGAAAGTTGACAGCAAAAATAAGAAAGTATTTTTGAACAACGGGAAAACCGTCAGTTACGGCAAGCTGCTGATCGCCAGTGGTTCCAGGCCGATTTCTCCGCCGATTAACGGCATAAACCTACCCGGAATTTATCCCTGCTGGACACTGGAGGACTCGCGCCACATCATGAAGCTTGCCAAAAAGGGCGCTCGCGTGTTGCAAATGGGAGCGGGCTTTATCGGCTGTATCATTCTGGAGGCGTTGGCGTCACGCGGCGTTGAGCTTACTGTGGTGGAAATGGGGAACCGCATGGTGCCGCGCATGATGACTGAAGCGGCTGGCGGGCTCATCAAGAAATGGTGCGAAAAAAAGGGGGTCAAAGTATTTACCTCCACCAAAGTCGAGTCGATCGAGAAATCCACCGATCGCATCAACCCGCTTAAAGTCAATTTGAGCAATGGTAAATCAATGGTTGTGGGCTTGGTGATCAGCGCAACCGGTGTGCGTCCCAACATCGAATTCCTAAAAGACAGCGGGGTCGTCACGGAGACCGGAATCAAGGTAGACGAAACGATGCAAACCAGTGTGCCAGGCGTTTACGCAGCGGGAGACGTGGCACAGGCTAAGGAGTTTTATACAGGCGCACAGCTAGTAAATGCGATTCAGCCAAATGCGGCAGATCAGGCGCGTATCGCCGCGCTCAACATGGCTGGCAAGGACGCAGCGTCGCAAGGTGCGATGGCGATCAACGTACTCAATACGTTGGGATTGATTTCATCCTCCTTTGGGCAATGGATGGGCGTAGCGGGAGGGGAGCATGCAGAGCTGCTTGACGCAGAGAACTATCGCTATCTGCACTTGGAATTCAAGGACGATATTCTCGTTGGCGCGACCAGCCTGGGGCTCACTCAGCATGTTGGAGTAATCCGCGGCTTGATTCAGGGAAAAATACGCCTGGAGCAATGGAAGGATCGTTTGCTTAAGGATCCTACGCGTATCATGGATGCGTATCTGGCCCGCACCCAAGGAACAAATTTCAAATTGGCTGCATGAAAATCAAATTCAAGTTGTTTGCCAATCTTGCAGATTTCTTGCCGCAACCTTCCAAAACGAATTCCGTGGAACTTGAAGTTGCAGCAGGTTCTACTATCCAGTCGGTTATTGAACAGTTCCGGCTTCCTAGCCAGTTAGTGCATCTGGTGCTGGTGAACGGACTTTATGTTTATCCGACCGCCCGCGTTAGCACGAAACTAAAAGAGGGCGACGTCCTGGCCATTTGGCCGCCTATCGCCGGCGGCTGACATGAAGCGCGAATTGAGCCTGAGGCGTGAAATGACTATTAGTCACGCCGATTTTCTGCGCACCCTGCCTTCCGCCTTGAAGAATAAGGAATACGCAGTAAACGGGGACGAAATACGGGTGGAATCGGAAGACCGACGGCTGCAGATTATATTATCTCCCGAGTCGTCGCGTAATTTGGGTTCGGTGTCATTGCCCGTGACCCGGGTAGAATTTATTTTTTCAGGTTATTCGGAGCACCGGGTACAGCGGTTTATGGAGCGTTTCGATATGGTTTACCGGCGGGGCGGAGGATAAGCTCTCAAGATCGATTTTGATTGCAGTTCCTCGAAGGCAAGCTAACTGGGGTCGGTCTTTAATCGGGGGAAAACCTTTGTAAGCGGCGTAATTTCACCCGCATGTGCCGCATCGTACCCGGGCAGGCCGGAGATCATGTTCTTAAACTCGCTGCTTTGTATCGCCGAAATTAGCCCTTTGAACGCGGGTAAATGTATTCTGTTTTGCCGGGTGATCAGAAAATAACGCTCGCTCGCAATCGGTACGAAATCCAGCTCGAATTGCCTGGCGACAGCTTCTATACCCACCCCTGCGTCGGCTTTGCCGCTCGCAACAGTCGCGGCTACCGCAGCATGCGTAAATTCTTCGTGGTGTATTCCTTGAATCTTATTCTTCTCGACTCCGGCCTCGTCTAACAGCATATCCAGGAGCAAACGTGTTCCTGAGCCCTGTTGACGATTAACAAAGCGCACACCTTGTTTGGCGAGGTCACTGATAGCGTAAATTTTTTTCGGGTTCCCGGTTGCCAGGATCAGTCCCTGCTGACGGGTAACAAATTCCACGAGTTTCTGACTCCGCGGTTTAAGCCATTTGCGATAGCGCAGCAGCACATTTTTACTGCCGATGGATTCGGGGATATGAAATCCCGCTACATCACACTGCGAGCGCGCCAATGATGCAAGACAATCAAGGCTGCCGCGGAATTGCAGCTCGATACGCGGGCCGTTTACGCGTTGGTTAAGCATCTCGCGTAATTCAGCCAACGCAAGGTCATGGCTCGCATGAACTCGGAGCACTGGCCGCCCGTCTACAAGTGTGTCATTCAGTTCCAACTCCAGCTCGGAAGCTAGGTTCTCAAGCTGCGGACCCAAACGGGCTCGTACTTTCTGGTCGGCCCAAAGCAATTTTTCCCCAAATGACGTGAGACGCGCGCCCCGTCCACGTTCCAAAACGGCAACAGGTTGACCCAGCAGTTCGGACCATTTACCGATGAGATTCCAAAGGTGCCGGTAAGATAAGCCTATGATGGGCGCCGCTTTATTGAGCGAACCGGTGCGGTGTATTGCCTCGAGCAGGCTAAAAATCTGCTGTCCGGTTGCTCCTTCGGAAGCATTTCCGATTGACCACTGACAATCCAACTTGACCTGAATCATTTATGAATGATAATTCATATTTGATTATCAAACAATAACTCCTAATATGTTAACGGTAATTTGCAATCAAATATGTAATTGCTCGCCAGACTAAATTAAAAAAATGCTCACGGGATTGCGATTTTTAGCTGCAATTGTCTTGCGAGTCGGAACTCCCGGTTAGCCTGGCGCGCTACGCATCTTTACGGCAGGTCATTGGTCTGCCATGGCCGAGCTAACGGAAACTTATACGGCCAAAGGAGGGGCATGATTTGAGCTAATTTACGGATCTTTGGGTGCCTTAAGGAAGCAATTCGAAAGCAATAATATTCCGGTTTGTGGGCTTTTCTATCCCTCGAGCACACCGGACCTATTACCGTCCGGGAATTCTGCGGAGGGCCTCAGTGTTTGCCGAGAACTCCCTATTTCTCAAGGCCGGATCCGGAACCCGCTTGGATCAGCAAAACATAATCGAACTTATCCTTGACCCAAAAATTCGCTTGGGCGCATCAGCGCCTAAAATCGAAACTGCGTGTGACCACACCCGGTATTTGCTTATGGCAATTGACACCAAGCGGCTTGATGCTTTCAAAATTCAATCGGAACCGGCGATTCAGCTAATGGAAATTGACGTCGACACAAAGCAAAAAACGCTCCCCCAGGCTATGATCTTCGAGCAAAAAAGTTGACGTTTTTATGTCGTGTTGCACCAACGCCGAAGCGATGGCAAAAGCGGTTGACAATTTGAGCTGGTCGCGTTCTTTAAATGCCGCGAATAAAAGAGGAACCTCGGCCATAAGCGTCGCGTTTACCGCAGAAGAAACTGCATCTCGCGAAATACGGTTTTAATAACTTGCCAATCAACTCATAAGAAAGGAGAGCAAAATGGAACGTATTCTTAAGGCGCTGACACTAGGCTTGCTTTGGCTATCACTTGCCGGCACTACCTACGCGGCAAAGGATATTCGGCTCGCGACAACCACCAGTACGGAAAATTCCGGGCTGCTTAAGTTTCTGCTCCCCAAATTCGAGGCTCAATACGGAGCCAAAGTGCGCGTCATTGCGGTGGGAACTGGAAACGCCCTCAAGCTCGGCGAAAACGGCGACGTGGACGTGGTAATGGTGCATGCCCGTCCTTCGGAAGATAAATTCGTTGCCGCGGGCTACGGCGTGAACCGCAGAGACATCATGTATAACGATTTCATCATCGTTGGGCCGGCCAACGACCCCGCTAAAATTGCAGGCACGAAAGATGCGGTAGCAGCGTTTAAGAAAATCGCCGAAACCCGATCTGAATTTATTTCTCGCGGTGATGATTCGGGTACCAACAAAAAAGAAAAGATTTTCTGGGAGGAAGCGGGAATCACGCCTAAGGGCGACTGGTACATTTCCGCAGGCCAAGGTATGGGGGCCGTGCTCACGATGGCCGGGGAGCGGCAGGCCTATACGCTCACCGACCGGGCAACGTATTCCACGTTTCGTGCTAAGACGGGACTAACAGCGCTGGTCGAAGGTGATCCAAAACTCTTTAACCCGTATGGCGTGATCGCGGTCAATCCCAAGAGATATCCGGACGTCAACTACTTGGGCGCGATGGCCTTCATCGCATGGCTGACTTCGCCGGAAGGCCAAAAGGAAATCGGTAGTTACACATTAAACGGCCTCCAACTTTTTCATCCGGATGCAAACAGCCAACCTGACAAAGAGTGTCAGTAACGAATTTGCTGCGAAGCTCAAACCGGATAGTCAGTGTGCATTTGGAAGGAGGGGCAGTTCTCTTGGTTTGGGTGGACAGGGCCGGTTTTATGCACATGATATGATTCAACCTCCGTTCGATAAACCTTAACCAGGAGGCAAACGTGAAAATCAGTGCACGCAATTCGCTTAAGGGCAGAGTGACCAAATTAGTGAAAGGTCCGGTCAGTACCGAAATAAGTGTTCTGGTCGCGCCAGACATCGAAATTGTTTCTTCGCTAACCACGGCTTCGGCGAAGAGGTTGCAATTGAAAAAGGGGTCCAAGGTATACGCCATCATCAAAGCCAGTAGCGTCATGATTGCGACGGATTGAAACCGCGTTAGTCCAGCTAAGAATGGATCTACTGGAGCCCACTCGCGAGGCATTTTACTTGCTGTTTACCGGCGACGCGGAGTTGTGGCGCATCATCTCTATCTCGTTGCGGGTTTCCTTGACAGCCATGCTCGTTGTATCCCCGGTTGCAATCGCGGCGGGTTTTATTCTTGCCACTGTTCCGTTTACAGGCCGGCGGACGCTGGTCATTTTGATCCAAGGGCTGTTGTCTTCACCGACCGTGGTCGTGGGCTTATTGTTGTATCTCTTACTTTCACGGCAGGGTCCGTTTGGCGAATGGCATTTGCTGTTCACGCAAAAAGCAATGATGATTGGCCAAGCCATCATCGCCTTGCCAGTATTAGTGGCATTCACATTGTCGGCGGTGCAGGGAGCCGACCCGCGCGCGCATGAAACCGCGTTAAGCCTTGGCGCGGGCACCGCGCGCGCGGCGCTGACCACCCTTCTTGAAGTGCGTTTTGGCGTCATGGCTGCCGTTTTCAACGCCTTCGGCCGAGTGTTTTCGGAAATCGGCTGTTCATTGATGGTTGGGGGCAATATAGCGGGGCTCACCCGCAATATCCCGACTGCGATTGCTCTTGAAACCAGCAAAGGCGGGTTTGCCGAGGGCATTGCCTTGGGATTTGTTTTGCTGGCGACGGCTTTTGGAGTGAATTACGCTTTAGCATTTCTGCAAGGGGAGGGCGGTCTCAAATGAGCGCGCCCTTGCTGCTCGTGGAAGGCGTGTTGAAAAGCTACGGCCCAAGATTGATTCTGGATATCGATAAACTGGAGTTGTACGCAGGAGAAAGTTATGTAATAACCGGCGACAATGGGGTAGGCAAAAGTACCTTGCTGAGAATCCTCTGCGGCTTGGAGAAGGCGCAGGTCAGAACATATGAGTTCGAAGGCAAATCGGTATCGATAGAAAATTTCCCGCCGGAACTGCGGCGCGAAATTATTTACGTGCACCAGCAGCCGTACCTATTTAAAACCAGTATTGACGGCAATATTGCCTACGGCCTTAAAGCCCGCGGAATTCCGAGGCTACAGCGCGAGGCGCTGGTAAAGGAGGCCATGGAATGGGCGGGCGTAGCCAATCTTGATCATGTGCCCCCGCAAAAACTTTCCGGCGGCGAAAAACAGCGCATTGCGCTGGCACGGGCCAAAGTGCTGAACCCGAAACTTTTTTTATTGGACGAACCGACTGCAAATCTGGATGCCGAAGCGCGGCGCCAGACCGTACAGCTAATTCAGCGAATGTGTCTGGATAACAATTGCGTCTTGATCGCGTGCCACGATTACGAACTGATTAATCTTCCGCGCATGCGCCGCATGACCTTGTCGGATTGCCGTCTTGCTCTGCAAGCCGCAACGGAACCGAGAAGGCGGACTGTCTAGGGCAAAATAAGCATTTGTTTCGAAACCGTTTGTGTCCGGATTCGGTTTGAGCAAAATATCTAACCATGTTTAAATGAGCGCATGCAACAGATCTACGAGTTCTGGGCAAGCGCAAGGTAAACTTGTGCCGTTTAAGGCGTCCAAACTGTGTTTATGATGAAAATTTTTGGGTTTGCAGGATACTCGGGCAGCGGCAAGACCACCCTCATAGAGCAATTGGTTCCGCAGTTCGTGATGCACGGCCTCAAAGTGTCGTTGATAAAACATGCTCACCATGACTTCGACATTGACCGTCCGGGAAAGGATTCGTACCGGCACCGGGAAGCAGGCTGCAGCGAGGTATTGATCACGTCTAGCCAGCGGTGGGTGCTTATGCACGAGTTGCGCGGAGAACTGGAGCAGAGCTTGCGGCACCAATTAAATCGGTTAGCGCCATGTGATCTGGTCCTGATAGAGGGATTTAAGAAAGAGCCTATTCCCAAAATGGAAATCCACCGCGCGGCGATGGGCCAGCCTTTGCTGTACCCTGATGACCCCTATATCATAGCCATTGCCTCTGATAAGCAGATTGAGGCCAGGGTGCCGCTGCTGGACCTGAATGACTCGCAGCAGATTTCAGACTTTATTTTGCGGCATCTACAGCTAAAATGACTGGAGAAAGATTTCGGCACGTGTATGGTGAATTTGGTGTATTTTGCCCGCTTGCGCGAGGCGCTTGGGGTCAATTCAGAGAAAGTGGAGCTGCCACAAGGCGTGCATGACGTGGCAAGCCTCACGCAATGGTTGCGCAGCCGCGGAAGCGTTTGGGATAATGAACTTGCGCCCGGGAAGAAGCTGCGCGTGGCCGTAAATCTGGAAATCGCCGAATTGGCGACGCGTGTTGCCGATGGCGATGAAGTAGCCTTCTTTCCGCCGGTAACCGGAGGTTAAATGGCGGTACGCATCCAGACCGAAGACTTCGATATTGCCGCGGAAGTGCTGAATTTGCGAGGTGGCAATGCAAAAATCGGCGCGATCGCGTGTTTCATTGGTTTAGTTCGGGACATTAATGACGATGCTACGGTTGCCGAAATGACTTTGGAACATTACCCCGCAATGACCCAAAAGGCGCTCAGCGGCATCGTTGAGGAAGCGAACCAACGCTGGGAACTCATCGATGTTTCAGTAGTGCATCGAGTGGGTACCCTGAAGCCTACCGATCAAATCGTTCTGGTGTTGGTGGCAAGCGCCCACCGCAGTGCGGCTTTCTCTGCCTGTGAATTCATCGTGGATTATTTGAAAACTCGAGCGCCTTTCTGGAAAAAAGAGCAGACCGATAAAGGCACACGTTGGGTCGAGGCGCGCGATAGCGATGACGATGCCGCACAGCGATGGCATTGATATGCGCAGACGTTCCAAGCAGAACCTGATCAAGTTCAATATGCGAGACAACTCCAGCGTTATGCGGCTGGGTTCCCCGACGCGGCTCCGTGCCGGCCCGACGCCGCACTGAATTTTCAATCTTCATACGGAGAACTAATGAAAGGCACGTACCTAAAGCTTTATGTGCCCGAATTCGAAAAGCACCCAAATGGCGAAGCTTTACACCTGTGGTTAATGAACAGCGCGAAAACCTTGGGCATTCAGGGCGGGACCGCCAGCCGTGCGGTTTCTGGCTTTGGCAGGCACGGCGACATCAGCGTGGACAATGTTTTCGGCGAATCGCCCATGGAGATGGTGTTCATGACAAGCGAGGAACTGGCCGACAAGTTCCTCGACCTTATCAAAATGGAGAAAATTCCACTTTTTTATATCAAAACGCCCGCCGAATATGGCTGGCTCGGAGAATTGAAAAAGACCAGTTAGTAGGGATCCAGCGAACTTCTGTTATTTTCGGCGTCGCTAGCAGGACGTCGCAGGCTTTCAAATTCACCAATTATCGATCGGCTGGTTCAATAAATTTCTCGCCGCTTCGGTGACTTCGGTTGCAGTCAAGCCGACCGGCCCGACTCCGACCTCAACCAGTTTGTCCGCTGCTGCGCCGTGCAAGAAAACTGCAAGCAGCATCGCGTCGCTCCCGCTCAAGCCTTGTGCGATTAGCGCCACAATAATTCCCGTGAGCACATCGCCCATCCCCGCGCTGGCCATGCCTGGATTGCCAGTGGAATTAATGTACCAGTTTCCATTGGGCAGCGCGCAAATGCTGCCTGCGCCTTTCAGCACAACATGGCAGCGAAAACGCTGCGCAATTTCCAGCGCTGCAGACAAACGATCGCGCTGGATTTGTTCCGTATTGCTCTTGAGCAAACGTCCCGCTTCTGCGGGGTGGGGCGTGAGTATGGTTGGTGCAGAGCGTTTCTTCAATAATTGCTGTAAGCGTCCTATGGAACCAATCAGATTCAGCGCATCCGCGTCCAGCACCAGTGGCAAATGGGTATCGAGCGCGGCGGCGATAAACCGTTGCGCGTCACTTGACTGCCCCAACCCCGGTCCGACCGCTATGCAATTTAGGTGATCAAGCTCAAGCAATTTGTTTGGCATGCGCAGCATGAGCTCAGGCTGTACTGGATCAACCAGAGGCGCATCTGCGGCGAGGAGAGCGACATATGTCCTGCCGGCACCCAGCTTCAGCGCCGCACGGCCTGCTAGCAGGGCGGCGCCCACCATTCCCGCCGCGCCGCCAATGATTCCCGCGTTGCCGAACATTCCTTTGTGACTGCTTGCAACACGCGGCCTGAGTCGCGGACGGTTTGCTGACGAAAGCAACCATCCTTTTGGAGGCAAGATAGCCGCAGCGTCAATATCGAGGTTGCGCAGGTAAACCTTGCCGCAACAGTCGACCCCGTGACCCGTGAGCAATCCAGGTTTCAGGGCGATAAAGGTGATTGTATGAGTTGCGCGCACCGCAGACCCAAGTTTGCAGCCGGTTTCGGCGTCAAGGCCGCTCGGTACATCCAACGAAAGCACCGGGACTTGGAACTGGTTGATCTGATCGACTAATTGCGCGTAGCGTCCTTCAAGCGGGCGCTTAAGCCCGATGCCGAACAAGCCGTCTACCACCAGATCCCATTGACCTGCCGGAATCTTGCTGATCAAATCGCCGCCTGCCTGTCGCCAAAGGCGTAAAGCGCGCCCGGCGTCGCGCGGCAATTTTTTTGCATCCCCGGTAAAAACCACGTCAACTTTGAACCACCACTGCTTGAGATGACGAGCAAGAACGAGGGCATCACCCCCGTTATTGCCAGGACCCGCAACCACCAAAATCCGGGTGCCAGACGCACCCAAGAGTTCGCGCGCCAGCTCCGCGCTGGCGAGGCCCGCGGCCTCCATCAGGCGTTGCACTGGTAAAAACTTAGCTTCGATTTTCCTGATTTCACGGGTCAGGAAAATCGGCTTCGATGTCGTCGCGTCCTCAATCACAGTGACGATAGTTTAGCCGTAAAGCGCTTGCGTGGTTAGGGTATAATTTAACTTTTGGGAGTCGCTCTGCAACGGATGCCCCAAATCCTCAAGCTGCGCGGGCGCAACGCCCTGTCCGATTTCCGCCTCAATAAACTGCTTTCGGCCCTGAAAAAATCCATACCTTCTATTGCCGCAGTGCAGGCGGAATTTTGGCATTTTGTGGCACCGTCGAGAAATTTAGCGGATCGCGAAGTTGCAATCTTGAAAAGGATTCTAACGTACGGCCCGGCTAACAAGGCAGACAAGACCCAGGGCGAAGTTTTATTGGTAGTACCGCGAATCGGCACAGTTTCCCCCTGGTCATCCAAGGCCACGGACATAGCCAGACATTGCGGACTGGAAGTCGTGGAACGAATCGAGCGCGGGATCGCTTTTTATTTCGAGAAACGCGAGAAGCTCTCAGCCGGCGAGAGGAATTTGCTGCTGCCGCTGATCCACGACCGAATGACTGAATCGGTGCTGGCGTCACTCGATGACGCGGATAAATTGTTTCTGCATTTTGCACCGGAACCCATGCAACCGGTGGATATTCTAAATCGCGGCGCAGCTGCACTTATACGCGCCAATCAGGAAATGGGGCTTGCCCTTTCGGAGGAGGAAATAGCGTATTTGCTCGAAAATTTTAGACGCCTCGGGCGCAACCCAACCGACGTCGAACTTATGATGTTCGCTCAGGTAAATTCCGAGCACTGCCGACACAAGATTTTCAATGCTGATTGGGTGATTGACGGAGTTAAACAACCGCTTTCGCTTTTCGCCATGATTAAAAACACGCATAAACAGCATCCTCAGGGCACGCTCGTGGCCTACGCCGACAACGCTGCAGTGATAGAAGGCGCGCGCATCGAGCGTTTTTTCCCCGCTCATAGCATGCCGGAATATGCTTATTCAGAAAAGTTGGCACACATTCTGATGAAAGTGGAAACGCATAATCACCCCACTGCAATCGCGCCCTTTCCCGGCGCCGCCACGGGATCGGGTGGTGAAATCCGAGATGAGGGCGCGACCGGCCGCGGTGCAAAGCCTAAGGCCGGATTGACCGGTTTTTCGGTTTCTAACCTGAATATTCCTGGCTTTCGGCAACCATGGGAGATTCTTGCTGGCACTACGGATGGCCAGTACGGCTCGGCTCCACGCATTGCTTCCGCACTGCAAATTATGGTGGATGCGCCGATAGGCGCGGCCTCGTTTAATAATGAATTTGGTCGACCGAATCTATGCGGTTACTTCCGTACCTACGAAGAACTGGTGGCAAACGCGATGCGAGGCTACCACAAACCTATAATGATCGCCGGTGGTGTGGGCAATATCGCAAGCGAGCAAGTAGTGAAATGCAAAGCTGATAATAGCTCGTCGCTGATTCAATTGGGCGGGCCGGGCATGCTAATCGGTCTGGGAGGTGGCGCTGCTTCCAGCATGGATTCGGGTTCCAATGTTGAGAGCCTGGATTTTGCGTCTGTGCAGCGCGGCAATGCGGAAATGCAGCGTCGCGCGCAGGAAGTGATAGACCGATGCTGGGCGTTGGGTGAAAGCAATCCAATCATTTCAATACACGACGTGGGTGCTGGCGGACTGTCCAACGCGCTTCCGGAACTCGTGCACAACGCGAGCTGTGGCGGCCGCATCAAATTGCGGGAAATCCCCAGCGAAGAGCCGGGTATGTCCCCTATGCAATTGTGGTGCAACGAGGCGCAGGAGCGCTATGTGCTGGCGGTCAACACCGACAAGTTTGCCATGTTCGCAAAAATATGCGAACGGGAGCGTTGCCCGTATGCGGTGATCGGTGAAGCGACCCGCGAGCTTCGGCTGCGGATTGAAGACGCCGTGTTCAATAATCTGCCTGTGGATTTGACGCTGGACGTATTGCTCGGCAGGTCCCCAAAGATAACTCGGCACGCTTCGCGCGTTGCTAATCCGTTACAGCTACTCTCGCTGAACGATATCGATTTACGGGAAGCGGTGAATCGTGTGCTGCGCTTGCCAGCGGTGGCGGACAAAACCTTTTTGATCAGTATCGGCGATCGCACTGTAGGCGGATTGAGCGCGCGCGACCAGATGGTCGGGCCGTGGCAAATTCCAGTGGCCGATGTCGCAGTGACCTTAATGGGCTACAAAACAGTGCGCGGCGAGGCCTTTGCCATGGGTGAACGCACACCCCTGGCGTTGATCGATCCCAAGGCGTCAGCACGCATGGCCTTGGGGGAGTCGCTCACTAATATCGCGGCGGCGCAGATTGCCGACCTTGGCGATGTGAAGCTGTCGTGCAACTGGATGGCGGCGGCGGGACATCCTGGAGAAGACGCGGCATTGTTTGAGGCGGTCAAGTCGCTAGCGATGGAGCTGTGTCCGCCACTGGGAGTAAGCATTCCGGTGGGCAAGGATTCGCTGTCAATGAAAACTGTCTGGGAGGACAACGGCGAAAAAAAAGAGGTCGTTGCCCCGCTGTCTCTGATCGTGTCGGCTTTCGCTCCGGTGTCGGACGCAACCAAAACGCTGACCCCGCAATTGCGCACCGATTGCGGTAAAACCGAACTTATTCTAATAGATCTTGGAAATGGCAGGAACCGATTGGGCGGCTCAGCGCTGGCCCAAGTCTACAAGCAGCTTGGAAATGACGCACCCAACGCGGATGATCCATGGCCGCTCAAGGCTTTTTTCGGCGCCGTGCAAACGCTGAACCGGGAAGGCAGGCTCCTTGCCTATCACGACAGATCTGACGGCGGCCTGTTTGTTACGCTTTGCGAAATGGCTTTTGCCGGGCATGTTGGCATTACACTGAATCTCGACGATCTTTGTCACGACCGGCTTAGCAACGACGTGGAAGGGCAGGAGCGGCGACCCGAAGCGTTATTTCCCGCCCGATACCGGGAAAGCATCCTGCGGGTGCTATTTAGTGAGGAACTGGGCGCGGTAGTACAGGTGCGGGCTGCAGATCGCAACGCCGTTTTACGCGCCCTGTCTCAAGCAGGTCTATCTGCGCACCTCCTCGGAGGCCTGAACGATAGTGATGAACTGCGCCTGGTGCGCGACGCGAAAGTGATTTTTTCCGAAACCCGGACCAGGCTACAGCGCATGTGGTCTGAAACCACTTATCACCTGCAGCGGATACGCGATAATCCGGAAGCCGCGCAGCAAGAATATGACCGCGTACTCGACGTCGCAGATCCTGGACTGCATGCGGTGCTTACTTTCGATTTGCGACATGATGTCGCTGCACCGTACATAGCCTCCGGCAAACGGCCGCGCATCGCTATTTTGCGTGAGCAAGGAGTGAACGGTCAGGTTGAAATGGCGGCCGCATTTGACCGTGCGGGGTTTTTGGCGGTCGACGTACACATGAGCGATATCATCGAAGGACGCGTCGCACTCACGGATTTCAAGGGATTCGCCGCGTGCGGCGGATTTTCCTACGGCGACGTTTTGGGCGCAGGAGAAGGATGGGCCAAGTCCATCTTGTTCAATTCCCGCGCCCGGGATGAGTTCTCTGCATTTTTTCAGCGCGCTGATAGTTTTGCCTTGGGAGTGTGCAACGGTTGCCAGATGATGAGCAACTTGCGCGAACTGATCCCCGGTTCCCAACATTGGCCGCGCTTTGTGCGCAATCGTTCGGAACAGTTTGAAGCACGATTGGTGATGGTTCGGGTCGAGAGCAGCCCATCGCTGTTTTTCTCGGAGATGGAGGGAAGCCGCATGCCGATTGCAGTGGCTCACGGCGAGGGATACGCTGAATTTGAAAACACGGGACAATTGCAGTCCGCGCTACCTCTGGTCGCCCTGCGCTTCGTGGACAATCGCGGGAATCCGACGGAAATTTACCCTTATAATGCCAATGGCTCGCCGGCCGGAATCACAGGACTCACTACTCATGACGGTCGATTTACCATACTTATGCCACACCCGGAACGGGCATTTCGCGCCGCGCAGTATTCGTGGCATCCGCGGGATTGGGGTGAAGACGCGCCGTGGCTGCGTGTCTTCAGAAACGCGCGCAAATGGGTGGGTTAGGGAAGTTGCTTCAAGATCATTCGATTTTGGCTTTAGCGCGCAGGTCGGCTAAAAACTTGTTGAATTGTTGCTGCTCATACTGCTGTTGTAGTTTAGCTTTCACGTCTTCATACTGCGGCACCTTGACGGGGCGGGTGTCCTCGAGCTTTATCACGTGCCAGCCGAACTGGGTTTCCACCGGCGTTTGCGTGTACTGGCCTTTCTTGAGCGTGAGCAGCGCATCACCAAAAGGCTTTACATAATTCGAAGGCAGGTTCCAGCCTAAATCTCCGCCTTTACTGCTGCTGCCCGGGTCCTTGGATTTTTCCGCCGCGAGCTTCTCGAATTTTGAGCCTTTTTTTAGTTGCGCAATGACCGCTTTCGCGTCCGACTCCTTATCCAGCAGTATGTGGCGCGCGTGGTATTCCTGTTTGTTGTCTAATTCCGCTTTGATCTTATCGTATTGTGTTCTCAGATCAGCATCGCTTACCGGATGGGTTCTTATATAATCCTGCAAGTACGCCTGCAACAGGAAATTCTCCCGCACGAAATCTGCTTGCGCGGCAACGGCCGGATTTTTATTAAAACCATCCTTGACCATCTCCTGATACAGTACTTCACGCGTAATTAAATCGTCGCGCAGTTTTTCCCGCAGTTCAGGGGTGTCCTTTTCGCCCCGTGCCATGTTCTCCTTTAACAGCACATCGAGCTGGGATTGCGGAATTGGTGTGCCATTGACCGTAGCGACAACGCCCGGTTTTTGAGGCGCAGCCTTGGAAGTTTCCTGAGCGTAGCAGGCCGTATATGTCAGCAAGCCAATAACTGCCGAAACCAAAAGTCCTGAAGGTCTGAAACTCATTTCAAAATCCTTTATAAAAAGACGGGTTAAAATTCTTCCGGGGTGTAGGCCCTGATGCTAATCGCATGAATTTCCTTGTGCATCATCCCGGATAACGCGGCGTACACCATGCGATGACGCGCGACGCTTGATTTCCCCTTAAATTTTTGGGAAACGATGGTGATTTGATAATGTCCACCCGTTTTGGCACCTTCGTGCCCAATATGTTCCCTGCTCTCATCCACGATTTCCAGGTTTTCGGCCCCGAGCGCGGCAAGCTCTTGTCTTATCCTGTCTGTTGTGCACATGCTTTTTTCCGGGACACAGTATATATGGAAAGTCATCTAATCACTATGTCGGGAGTACTTTTTTAAAAGGTTTGACAGAAATTTTGGCGTAAACACCGCCGGTAACATAGGGGTCAATGTCCACCCAGGCCTGGGCAGACTCCAATGAGGAAAATTCCGCGACGATTAAACTGCCGCTGAAACCGGCGGGTCCGGGGTCAGGACTGTCGATCGCGGGGAGCGGCCCGGCGAGGACAAGCCGGCCGGCCCGCTGCAGTTCAGTCAGCCTGCCGACATGGGCGGGACGAGCAGCCCGTCTTCTTGCTAGACTGCCGGGTAAATCTTCACCGACAATGGCGTATAACATTACTCGGGCTCCTTATCTTCCATATATTTCGCGAGCATTAAGCCCTGGAGCAGTACAAATACCAGCAGCAAACCGACGCTCCCGAAAAGCTTGAAATTCACCCAGTTTTCAGTGGAAAAGTGGAACGCAACATAGAGATTGGCGCCGCCCATGAATGCCAGGAAAAACACCCAGCTTAAATTCAATTTGCGCCACACGGCGTCCGGTAAGGAAATCTGGGTTTGCATCATAGCGCGCATTAAATTTCTACCGACGATAACATCCGCGCAAAACAGCACCAGCCCAGACAGCCAGTACAGAACCGTTGGCTTCCACTTGACGAAGGTTTCATCGTGCAACAGCAGCGTAGCACCTCCGAATACTACGATTATCGCCAGCGATGCCCACAACATCGGATCCACCTTTCCGTGTCTCGTCCACATCCAGCCAACCTGGCCAAAAGTCGCGGCAATCGCAACCGCGGTGGCGACATAGATCCCCTGGAATTTGAAAGCAGCGAAAAACAAAAGAACTGGAAAAAGGTCGAAAAGTAACTTCACCGGTCATTTAGCACAGAGTGGGGGCACAATTATGACGCTTCGACCGGGCGTTGTCTAATAGCGCACAATGTGCGAATGGCAGTAACTTGTTACCCTGAAAGCTTATTTTTTCTCGAGCTTCAAAGCTGCAGAATTGATGCAGTAACGCTGCCCGGTAGGCTGCGGTCCATCGGGAAACACATGGCCAAGATGCGCGTCGCAGGCGCCGCACAGCACTTCGGTGCGGCGCATGAAAAGCCTGTTGTCTTTTTCGGTTCTAATGTTCTCGGATTGCAACGGGGCCCAAAAGCTCGGCCAGCCGGTACCGGAGTCGAACTTGGTGCTGGAGCTGAATAATTCCATGCCGCAACAAGCGCAGCGGTACACGCCGTTTTCCTTGCAGTTCCAATATTCCCCGGTAAATGCCATCTCAGTTCCTTTTTTACGGCATATTTCGAATTGTTCCGGAGTGAGCTGCTGTTTCCATTCCTGTTCGGATTTGTTTACCTTCGTTTTCATTTCCTTGCCTCTCGAGTGCCAAGCGATGCGGCGACGCCGCACCCACGGTTAATTTAGCATGAGGACTACTTCAAGCGAATAATATCTGCGCGGCGATCATAATGCGGGTTGGACTGGCCCGCTGCAAAGTTTTTCTAACCAATGCCGATTCCTTGCAACGCCCTTTAAACCAATCGCATTATAGTGCCGCGACGAGTTGGCGCAGCACGTACGGCAGAATCCCGCCATGCCGGTAATAGTCGACCTCGACAGGCGTGTCAATGCGTAGCAGCAACTGTATTTCCTGCTTGCTGCCGTCCTTACGCTTAATCACCAGCCTCACATCCTGCTGCGGCCGGATGTCCGTCTCAATCCCGAGGATATCGAACTCTTCGTCTCCTTTGATGCCCAGAGATTGCACGCTGTCATTGTCTTTAAACTGGCAGGGCAGCACGCCCATACCGACCAAGTTGGAGCGGTGAATGCGTTCGAAGCTCCGGGTTATGACTGCTTTGACCCCGAGCAGTTGAGTGCCTTTGGCGGCCCAGTCGCGCGACGACCCGCTGCCATATTCCTCGCCGCCGAATACCACGGTTGGAGTTCCCTGTACGATGTATTTCATCGCGGCGTCGTAAATACTCATCTGTTCGCCCGACGGTTGCAGTAACGTAACGCCGCCTTCTATGCGAGTGCCGTCAGCGTTTGGCGGAATTATCAGGTTTTTAATGCGCACGTTGGCGAAAGTGCCCCGCATCATGACTTCGTGATTGCCGCGGCGCGCGCCGTAACTGTTAAAGTCGGCCTTGACGACGCCGTTTGCAATAAGATACTTGCCGGCAGGTGACGTTTCTTTTATCGAACCGGCGGGGCTGATGTGGTCCGTGGTTACGGAATCGCCAAAAATGCCGAGCGCTCTTGCGCCAATAATATTCCCGATTAAGCCAGGCCGCATGCCGAACCCGGCAAAAAACGGCGGTTCAGCGATATAAGTAGATTTTGGCCAATCGTATACTTGTCCGCTGGCTGAAGGCACGCTGTTCCAAAGTTCATGGTCGGCGGAAAGGTTGCTGTAAAGACGTCGGAAAGTTTCCGGGTCGATCGCGTATCTCATCGCCGCATGAACCTCATTACTGCTTGGCCAGATATCCCTAAGGTAAACGGGTTTTCCGTCCTTGCCGATTGCAAGCGGCTCGCTTTCCAGATTTACCAGCACCGTGCCAGCAATGGCGAAAGCCACCACCAGAGGCGGGCTCATCAGAAAGTTAGCCTTGATGTTGGCGTGGATCCGGGCCTCGAAATTGCGATTGCCGGAAAGTACGGCGGCGCAGATAAGGTCCTCTTTAATTATGGTCTCTTCCAGGCGCGGATCCAAAGGTCCCGCGTTACCGATACAAGTGGTGCAACCGTAGGCAGCAAGCGAAAAGCCGAGCTGTTCCAGATAGGATAGCAAACCCGCTTTTTGAAGATAATCGGTCACCACTCGAGAACCGGGCGCGAGCGAGGTCTTGACGTGTTTCTTAACGGAAAGGCCTCTTTCTACCGCCTTTCTTGCCAGCAAGCCGGCAGCAAGCAGGACACCCGGGTTAGAAGTGTTGGTGCAGGAAGTAATCGCGGCAATCAGCACATCACCGTTACCTATATTGACCTTATTACCAGGCGCCGGTGCGGCAACGGAGTAAACCGCATCGGGAGTTGGGTGGTCATCCTGCATTTCCACTTCACTGGCGGAAAGCGCCACGCCTTTTTGGCTGCCGCCGCCCATTAACAGTCCTTGCGATTCGGCGCGTGCCATGCCAAAGTTCGTCGCAAAACGCTGTTGCAATTCCTCCGCAGGTTTAGCATAACCATTCTCGGATATGGGTTTGGAGAAGAGTTCGGTAAACGTCTTCTTGAGATTGCCGAGCTCGATGCGGTCCTGCGGGCGCTTGGGTCCCGCGACAGAAGGCTTGATTGAAGCAAGGTCAAGCTCGATAACTTTGCTGTAGTCGATTTGGCCGGCTTGGGGAATTCCGAACAGCCCTTGGGCCTTGAAATAGGATCGAAATGAATCTATTTCCTGCGTAGTACGGCCGGAATTCCGGAAGTATTCAATCGTGGCGTCGTCCACCGGGAAGAAACCCATCGTGGCGCCGTATTCCGGCGCCATATTTGATATTGTGGCGCGGTCGGGCACGGTGAGCGACGCTGCGCCATCACCGAAGAACTCGACGAATTTTCCGACTACTTTCTCCTTGCGCAACATTTCGGTGATGGTAAGGACGAGATCTGTTGCCGTGACCCCTTCTCGCAGCTTGTTAGTGAGGCTTACGCCAACCACGTCCGGAGTGAGAAAATAGACCGGTTGCCCCAGCATCCCGGCTTCCGCTTCAATGCCACCCACACCCCAGCCAACCACGCCAATACCGTTAATCATTGTAGTATGCGAATCGGTGCCGACTAATGTATCCGGATAGTGCACATCGCTTTTCTGGTGTACCCCATGCGCGAGATGCTCGAGATTGACTTGGTGCACGATACCGATTCCCGGCGGGATAACTTTAAACGTGTTAAATGCCTGCATGCCCCACTTCAGAAACGTGTAGCGCTCGGCATTGCGCCGGAACTCGAGTTTCATGTTCAGGTCCAGCGCATTCCGGGTGCCGTAATAGTCAACCTGCACTGAGTGATCCACGACCAGATCTACAGGCACCAGCGGCTCGATAACTTTGGGATTCTTGCCCAATTTGTTCGCTGTGCTGCGCATTGCGGCCAGGTCGGCGAGTAGCGGCACACCCGTAAAATCCTGCAATATGATGCGGGCAACGATGAACGGTATTTCGTCCACTCGCGGTGCATTGGGCTGCCAGCTGGCAAGTTGCTTTACATGCTCTTCGGTGATTTTTTTGCCGTCATAATTGCGCAGGACCGATTCCAGCACGATTCGGATCGAAACCGGCAGGCGCGATATTTTGCCGAAAGAGATTTTTTGCAGGGCGGGCAGGGAATAGAATTTCCCTGCTTTACCCGACTCCATTTTAAATTGCTGAAGAGTGTCAAACAGATTATGCATGCGTAGCACTAAGTAACGAATAAATCCAAAAATTCATTTGCTGGAGTGGCTTCCAGCTTTTTCTGATCCAGACATAGATCAAGAATTGCCATCTGCTGTTTGACCGGGAAGCGGCGCGCAAGATTGGTTTTGAATTTGCCGATTAACAGTGGCATGGCTTCAGCGCGACGGACGCGGTGCCCGATCGGGTATTCTATCGACTCGCTCTCAGGCTTGCTGCCGTCCTTAAAGTAAACTCGCACGCCGTTGGCAATAGAGCGTTTTTTGGGATTCAAATAATCTTTACTGTACTGCTTCTTTTCCACGCATTTCATCTTTTCGCGCAGCCGGTCGATTCGTGGGTCTTTAGCGATATTGTCTTCGTAATGCTGTGCGGTTAAGGTCCCAAATATTAAGCTTATGGCGGTCACGTATTGGATGCAGTGATCGCGGTCTGCCGGGTTGTGCAACGGGCCTTTCTTGTCAATGATGCGCATTGCCGACTCGTGAGTCGTGATGACAATTTTTTCGACTTTGTCGAGGCGGGTCTTGATTCTGGGGTGAAGTTTCAATGCACATTCCGCGGCGGTCTGGGCGTGAAATTCAGCGGGAAAGGAAACCTTGAACAGCACATTTTCCATGACGTACGTACGATAAGGGCGTTTTATCTTGAATTTTTTGCCATTGAACAGCACGTCGTAGAAACCCCATCTCTTAGCGGTCAGCGCCGACGGATAGCCCATTTCACCCGCTAGAGTCATGAGCGCGAGCCGCACGGCCCGGCTGGTGGCGTCGCCTGCAGCCCAGGATTTGCGCGACCCGGTATTGGGTGCTTGTCGGTAAGTACGCAGCGGCTGGCCGTCGACCCAGGCTTGCGAAACAGCGTCGATGATGGCGCTACGGGTGCCGCCCAGTATCTTGGTGACCACCGCAGCGGACGCTACTTTGACCAGCACCACATGATCCAGCCCTACGCGATTGAAACTGTTTTCCAAAGCCAGCACCCCTTGTATTTCGTGCGCCTTAATCATTGCGGTGAGCACATCCCGCATGAGCACAGGTTCGCGTCCTTGCGCCAGGTTAGAGCGGGAAATCCAGTCGCTTGAAGCGAGGATTCCGCCAAGGTTGTCGGAAGGATGTCCCCATTCGGCGGCGAGCCACGTATCGTTGAAATCGAGCCAGCGGATCATGCAACCGATATTGAATGCCGCCATGACCGGGTCGAGCTGATAGGAGGTGCCCGGAACTCTGGCGCCGTTGGGCACGATGGTGCCTGGAACAATGTTCCCCATGAGCTTGGTACACGCAGGGTAGCAAAGTGCTTCCAGTCCACAACCAAGAGTGTCCATTAGACAGACGCGGGCAGTATTATAGGCTTCGTTACTTTTGATTTCGTATGCGGACACGTAGTCGGCGATATCTACGAGAACTTTATCAGGTTTAGGGCGAATATTGGCAACCGGCGCAGACATCGATCCCCCTATTTGCGCTGCTCGATGGGAACAAACTTCCGGTTTTCAGGACCGATGTAATTGGCGCTGGGGCGAATGATTTTACCGTCCGCACGCTGTTCGATCACGTGCGCCGACCAGCCGCCGGTGCGCGATATCACGAACAGCGGAGTAAACATCTCGCTAGGCACGCCCAGCTTTTGATAGCTGACCGCGGAATACCAGTCCAAATTGGAAAACATCTTCTTCTCATTCCACATCACCTTTTCAATTCGCTCGGCGATGTTAAACAGAGTCATATCGCCCGCATTCGTGGATAATCTGCGAGCCACATTTTTGATGATCTCATTGCGCGGGTCGCTGATCGTATAAACCGGATGGCCGAAGCCGGTGATTATTTCCTTATGCGCAAGGCGCTGCTTGATATCGGTTTCTGCTTGGTCGGCATTTTTGTATCGACTTTGAATTTTAAACGCGACTTCATTAGCACCGCCGTGCTTGGGGCCTCTGAGCGCGCCAATCGCGCCGGTAATTGCTGAATACATGTCTGAACCGGTGCCAGCGATCACGCGGGCAGCGAACGTAGAGGCATTCAACTCGTGTTCCGCATACAGGATAAGAGAAGTTTGCATTGCCCTCTCCTGCAGTGACGACGGTCTGGTGCCATGCAAAAGATGCAAGAAGTGGCCTGCTATCGACTCATCGTCAGAATCGGTTTTGATCCGCCGCCCTGATCGCGAGTAGTGGTACCAATAGAGCAGCATCGATGCAAAACATGCCATCAGGCGATCGGCAATATTCCGAGCGCCGGCCGGATTGAGATCTTCGTTCTCCGGCAGAATAGTGCCCAGCGCCGAGCAGCCGGTGCGCAATACATCCATCGGATGCGCCGAAGCGGGCAGGCATTCGAGCGCTCTTTCCAGCTCTGCGGGCAAAGCGCGCAACGATTTCAGTTTCTTTTGATAAGCATCGAGTTCGGCCCGCGACGGAAGTTTTTCATGCACCAACAAAAAGGCAATCTCCTCAAAGGTCGCTGTGTCGGCGAACTCCAGAATGTCATAGCCGCGGTAATGCAAATCGTTACCGGCGCGGCCCACAGTGCAAATGGCGGTATTGCCGGCAGTGATGCCCGAGAGCACGACTGATTTTTTTGTCTTGGTTTCGGATGCTGGTTGATCGCTCATGAATCGCCTAAGGCAAAACAGGTGTAACTATCTTCGTCAACGCGTGGCACAACGGATAATTGAGGGTGTGGATGGGCGCTCGCATGATCAGAATCGATTCTTAAATTCGGCGCAGCGGGCCGAGTCTTCGGTTTCCTAGCTGAGCAGGTGCTTTACAGCGTCGCGTTCTTCTTGGAGTTCTTTTAGCGTTGCGGCCATTTTTTCGCGGGAATAGGCATCGATCTCCAGATTCATGACAATCTGATATTTGCCGCTCGAACACGTAGCTGGGAAGCCATAAACGATATTTTCAGGGATGCCGTAGCTGCCGTCGGAGGGGACGCCCATGGTTACCCATTTGCCATGGGTGCCCGATATCCAGTCGCGGACATGGGCAATGGCTGCATTGGCTGCAGATGCGGCAGAAGACAGACCACGCGCCTCGATAACGGCGGTGCCACGCTTGGCCACCGTGGGAATGAACGTTTCACGGTTCCACTTTTCGTCGTTGATGATCGATTTCACGCTTTGGCCGTTAATTGTGGCGAATCGGTAATCAGGGTACATGGTAGGAGAGTGGTTGCCCCACACCACTATTTTTTCTATGGAATCCACCGGTTTGCCGGTTTTGGCCGCAAGTTGCGAGAGCGCACGATTGTGATCGAGGCGCAGCATTGCGCTAAAACATTCGCGCTTCAGATCCGGTGCGCTCGCCATTGCAATGTAAGCATTGGTATTGGCTGGATTGCCCACCACCAGCACTTTCACGTCGCGGTTCGCTGCTTGATTGAGCGCCTCTCCTTGAACGGTGAAAATTGCCGCATTAGCATTCAGCAGATCCTTTCTTTCCATTCCCTTGGTGCGGGGGCGTGCGCCGACAAGAAGCGCGACGTCGGCGTCCTTAAAAGCGACATTGGGGTCATCGGCAAAAATAATTCCCTGCACGAGCGGAAAAGCGCAATCCTCAAGTTCCATTACCACGCCCTTAAGCGCGGATTGCATTTGCGTGATTTCCAGTAATTGAAAAACGACCGGCTGGTCGAGGCCCAGCATTTCCCCGCTTGCTATTCTGAACAGCAGACTATAGCCGATTTGTCCGGCAGCGCCGGTAACTGCAACGCGGGCAGGTTTTTTCATTTGGGCTCCGGGCTCTAAAGAATTACAAACAAGACGTCAAATCCGGCTGATTAGAGAAGATATTCCTGTTCATTTTTCCACGCGAGGTGAGTTCCTGGTGAGCCGGCCCGAAGTGAATGAATGGTAAAGAATAATCCGGGCTCGTGTCAATCAATTCTTATATCTTATAAAAGATACATAACATCGTGGACGAAACGATGTTTTTGTGCTAAAAAAGCTCATGAATAACGACGCCATTACTTCTCCGGCTTTCCATCCGCTTTACCAGCAGATTAAAATTTTGATTACCCAAAGTTTGATTTCCGGCGAATGGCGTCCGGGTGACGCGATTCCCAGCGAAACTGAACTCGCTTCGCGTTACCACGTCAGTCAAGGGACGGTCCGCAAAGCTGTTTCGGAGTTGGCCGATGAGAACCTGCTGATCCGTCACCAGGGCAAGGGAACTTTTGTGGCTTCGCATACCGAGGAGCGTCGCCAGTTTCATTTTGTGCGAGTCACCTCGGACAAGGGTGGAATTATCTACCCGGAAGGCGAGCTTTTGGAATGCCGTCGCGGTAAAGCGGACAACAGCATCTCAAAGCTCCTAGAAATAAATAATGGGGCTTCGCTGGTAATCATCAAACGCTTGCTCAACGTTGCCGCCAAGCCGGTGATGCTGGAGGAGATCCGTCTTCCTGCCGCGCTGTTCAAGCGCCTCAACGCCGAAGTCATTAACCGACATGCCTGCAAGATGTACAGCATGTTCGAGTCCGAATTTGGCATTCGTATCACACAGGTGGTGGAGCAAATCAAGGCTGTCGCCGCCAACGGCGAGGCACCGAAGCTGTTGAAACTCAGCCCGGGCGCGCCACTCCTTTGCATCGAACGATTGGCCTATACCTTTGGCGATAAGCCGGTCGAGTGGCGCAAAAGCCTGTGTAACACTAAAGAGCACTATTACATGAACACAATCGTATAACTGATTGTTATATATGTCATATAAATATGTAAAAAAGCCTCCCAAGTATCTTAACTTATTAAAAATTCGGCTGCCTCTGCCGGGCTTCGTGTCTATCCTGCATCGCTTAAGCGGTGCAGTGCTGTTTTTGTTTATTCCTTTTTTGTTATGGCCATTGCAGGCAAGTCTCGCTTCTGCCGAGAGTTATGCGAGTGTCAATGCGACTTTGAGCGGCCCTCTGGTGAAACTTGTTGTAGTCGGTTTGATATGGGCCTTCCTGCATCACTTCTTTGCCGGCATCCGTTATTTGGCGCTGGACATGCATCTGGGCGTTGAGCTTGGGGCCGCGCGTGCAAGCGGCACGGCGGTGCTGATCGCAAGCATTGCGTTAACGATTTTGATCGGGGTGCGACTATGGTAGAGCAGTCCGGAGTTAGCACGCATCATGGCTTTCGTGATTGGCTGTTGCAAAGGGTGAGCGCGGTGATAATGGTGACGTATACCCTGCTGGTTATCGCCATACTTGTTTTCCAGTCCCCACTGCAATACTCGGAGTGGAAAGAGCTGTTTAGCCATCAATGGATGCGTTTCGCGAGCTTTATATTCCTGCTAAGCCTGTTCATTCATGCTTGGATTGGCATGCATGACATCCTGATAGATTATGTCCATTGGATAGGCATCAGGCTTGGATTGCAGGCAGCTGTAATTTTTGTCCTCGCAGTTTACACCGTTTGGTCATTTCAAATTTTATGGGCCGCGTAAATGGCGCTCGCAAAAAGGACCTTTGATGCGGTTATCGTCGGAGGTGGCGGTTCGGGCCTGCGCGCCGCCTTGCAGCTTTCAGAAGCTGGCCTAAAGTGCGCGGTGCTGTCAAAAGTCTTCCCGACACGTTCCCATACGGTAGCGGCGCAAGGAGGTATTGGGGCGTCGCTGGGCAACATGGGAGAAGACAACTGGTTATGGCATATGTACGACACAGTCAAAGGCTCGGATTATCTTGGCGACCAGGACGCCATTGAATTCATGTGCCGCATGGCGCCAACCGTAGTTTATGAGCTCGAGCACTTCGGCATGCCCTTTGACCGTAATGAAGACGGCACCATTTATCAGCGTCCATTCGGGGGACACTCGAAAAATTTTGGCGAACGGCCGGTGCAAAGAATTTGCTGCGCAGCGGACCGAACCGGACACGCCATGCTACATACGCTTTACCAGCGCAATATGAAAGCGCAGACCCAGTTTTTTGTAGAGTGGATGGCGCTTGATCTGCTCCGGGATCAAGAAGGACACGTGCTCGGCGTCACTGCCCTGGAAATGGAAACCGGCCAAGTAATGATCCTGCAAGCACGCGCAACGTTGTTTGCCACGGGAGGGGCGGGTCGTGTTTACGCGGCGAGCACCAATGCTTTCATCAATACCGGCGATGGCTTGGGCATGGCAGCGCGCGCGGGCATCCCTCTGGAAGATATGGAATTCTGGCAATTCCATCCCACTGGAGTGGCCGGCGCCGGCGTTTTAATTACCGAAGCCGTACGCGGCGAGGGCGGATACCTGCTTAATAAAAACGGTGAGCGCTTCATGGAGCATTATGCGCCGAACATGAAGGACCTGGCCTCACGCGACGTAGTATCGCGTGCCGTAGCGACCGAAATCAAGGAGGGCCGGGGCGCCGGCGAAGACGGGGATTACATACTGTTGAAGCTCGATCATCTCGGCAAAGATGTAATTGAAAAACGCCTTCCGGGCATACGTGAAATCGCCAGGAAATTTGCCAATGTCGACCCGGTTAAAGAACCCATTCCGGTGGTGCCGACCTGCCATTACCAGATGGGCGGAATTCCCACTAATTATCACGGGCAAGTGGTGGTGCCGGAAGGCGAGAATCCTGAAGTGCCCGTACCCGGGTTCTATGCTGCAGGTGAGTGCGCGTGCTGCTCAATCCATGGCGCCAATCGACTTGGGGCAAATTCTCTCACCGATTTGCTCGTGTTTGGTAAAACAGCCGGTGACCACATGGTGAAATTCTTGAAGGAAAATTCCGGTCATAAGAACCTGCCAAAAGATGCCGGTGAAATGAGTATGGCTCGCCTGGATCGCCTGGATCGCCAGAAAAACGGAGAAACTGTGCACGCGGTTGCGGCAGATATGCGCAAAACCATGCAGGCGCATTGCGGCGTGTTTCGTTTTCCGGAAATGCTAGAGGAGGGCGTAAAGAAGATCAGTGAGATCGCGGAACGGGCGAAACGCACCGAAATCAAGGACAAAAGCAGGGTATTTAACACCGCGCGCATTGAAGCACTGGAGCTGGATAATCTGATTGACGTTGCGTTAGCGACCCTAGTTTCGGCCCAAGCGCGCAAGGAATCGCGCGGCGCGCATGATCGTGCCGATTTTCATAAACGGGACGACGGCAATTGGTTGAAGCACACCCTTTTTTACACGAACGGACGTCGCCTCGCTTACAAACCGGTTCATATGAAACCGTTGACAGTCGAAACATTTAAACCCAAACCGCGCGTCTATTAGGGACCAACATGCGATTTTCGATTTTTCGTTACGACCCGGATAAAGATGCAAGGCCCTACGTGCGGGACTACGAAATTGCGCTCGAAGCAACCGACCGGATGCTGCTCGACGCGCTGGAGCGAATCAAAACAATCGACGATTCGCTGAGTCTGCGCCGCTCCTGCCGCGAAGGCGTGTGCGGTTCGGACGCCATGAACATCAACGGCAAAAACGGGCTTGCCTGCATTACAAAGCTGGACGAGCTGAAAGAACCGGTGCAATTGCGGCCGCTTCCAGGATTGCCGGTAATCCGTGACCTAATTGTGGATTTAACCCAGTTCTTCACGCAATATCATTCAGTCAGGCCGTATCTCATTAATAACGACCCTGCGCCCGAAAAGGAGCGTTTGCAGTCGCCGCAGGAGCGGGAGGAACTGAACGGACTATATGAGTGTATACTTTGTGCCTGCTGCAGCACTTCCTGCCCGTCCTTCTGGTGGAATCCGGACAAGTTCGTCGGGCCGGCGGGACTCTTGCAGGCGTACCGATTCATCGCCGACAGTCGTGACCACGCGACCCGGGAACGACTGGACGATCTGAAAGACCCCTTTCGGTTGTTCCGCTGCCATACAATCATGAATTGTGTGGATTCGTGCCCCAAAGGATTAAACCCCACCCGGGCGATTGTTAAAATTAAGGAATTGATGCTTAAACAGGTTTTATGAATGAGATGAATAGACTGCGCTGGAACTGCCGACGCGGCATGCTGGAACTGGACTTGGTCTTGACGGGATTTCTGGAAAAGCAATACCCGCTGCTTACCAAACGGCAGGCCAAGATGTTCAAGGAATTGCTGAATTATCCGGATGCTGAGTTATGGGACATGATCTTGGCCAGAACCGAACCGGCGGAAAATGCCATGAAAGCTGTGTTGCAACTTATTCGCGCTAGCTGATAACGCCCGAATTGCGTAACGTGATGGCTATTAACGCAACCTGAAAAATCCTCGGAGAAATTCATGGACAAGCAACGTAAGGCGATTCTTTCCTTCACCGGTGGCGGGGAACCGGTCGAATTACCGGTGCTTCCCGGTTCGATAGGCCCGGAGGTTATCGATATTCGCGAACTGTACGCAAAGACGGGGATGTTTACCTATGACCCGGGATTTGTTTCGACGGCGTCCTGCATTTCATCGATTACTTACATCGACGGAGATAAGGGCGTACTGCTCTACCGCGGCTACCCGATCGAGCAGCTGGCACAGGAATGTGACTTCCTCGAAGTATGTTACCTGCTGCTTAATGGCGAACTGCCCAACGCAGCCCAGAAGAAGCATTTCGACGATCGAATCAAAGAACATACCATGGTGCACGAGCAGCTCGCGCGCTTTTACACCGGATTCCGTCGCGACGCACATCCCATGGCAGTGATGGTGGGGGTCGTGGGGGCACTCTCGGCGTTTTATCACGAGGCAATGGACTACAGCGACGCGGTGCATCGCGAAGTTTCCGCCCACCGGCTGATCGCCAAGGTCCCGACCATCATAGCCATGTGCTACAAGTACAACATCGGCCAGCCGTTCATGTATCCGCGCAATGCCCTCAACTACGTGGAAAATTTCTTCCACATGATGTTTTCTACGCCTGCCGGAGAAAACAAGATTAATCCGGTGCTGGTGCGTGCGCTTGACCGCATCCTGATTTTGCACGCCGACCACGAGCAGAATGCCTCGACGTCCACCGTGCGCCTCGCAGGTTCATCCGGGGCCAATCCGTTCGCATGTATATCCGCTGGAATTGCCTGCCTGTGGGGACCGGCGCACGGCGGCGCCAACGAAGCCTGTCTCAATATGCTGGAACATATCGGCGATACTTCGCGCATCCCGGAATTCATTAAGCGCGCAAAGGACAAGAACGACAATTTCAAGTTGGTAGGCTTTGGCCACCGCGTGTACAAGAATTACGACCCGCGCGCCAAGCTCATGCGCGAGACATGCCATGATGTTTTGAACGAACTGGGTTTGCAGAATGACCGGCTGTTTAAGCTGGCGCTCGAGCTCGAACGTATTGCCCTTCAGGACGATTATTTTATCAGTAAGAAGCTTTACCCCAATGTGGATTACTATTCGGGCATCGTGCAGCGCGCGTTAGGCATTCCGGTCAGTATGTTCACCGCGATCTTCGCCATGGCGCGTACCGTGGGCTGGTTCGCGCAATGGAAGGAGATGATCAGCGACCCCGAATACCGGATCGGGCGGCCGCGTCAGCTCTATAACGGCGCGTTAAAACGTGATGTCGTGCCGATTAAGCACCGCAAATAGGCGAGGTTTAACATGATGCAGAAATTGCTGAGCAATTCCTATCTTTACGGCGCCAACGCCCCGTTTATCGAAGAGCTGTACGAAGCGTACTTACGAAACCCGAATTCGGTTGGCACCGCCTGGCGCGAATATTTTGACCAGGTCAAAGGAACGGCTGAAGAGGTGTCTCACAGCTTGATCCGCCAGAACTTTGTCGAATTGACCAAACGTCACGGCAATGGCCATGCCACAATTACAGCCGCAACGGACATCGCTGCCGCGGTAAAAAAACAGGTTTCAGTACTTCAATTAATTAATGCCTATCGCTTTCTCGGGGCACGCCATGCAGATCTTGATCCTTTGAAGCGTCAGGAAAAACCGTACGTGCAGGAGCTGGATCCGGCGCATTACGGATTGACCGATGCCGATATGGACACGCTGTTCAATACCGGCTCGCTGGTGGGACCCGACCAGCTGACGCTGCGCGAAATTCTCAAGGCGGTCAAGCAAACCTATTGCGGGAGCGTTGGCGCGGAATATATGTATATCACCGACGTCCAGCAAAAGCGCTGGATACAGAACCGACTGGAAGGAGCACGTGCCAAACCCAACTTCGTCCCAGACTACAAGCGTTACATTCTGGAGCGACTGACCGCGGCCGAAATTCTGGAGAAGTATCTGCACACGCGTTATGTGGGGCAAAAGCGCTTTTCCCTTGAGGGGGGCGACAGTTTGATTCCGCTGCTCGATTTTCTGGTCCAGCATGCAGGCAAACTGGGTGTACAGGAAACAGTGATCGGCATGGCGCACCGCGGGCGGCTCAACGTTCTGGTCAACACGCTGGGCAAAATACCCAAAGACCTGTTTCTCGAATTTGAAGGCAAACACTCCGCCGAATTGCCGGCCGGCGATGTCAAATATCATCAGGGTTTCTCGTCCGACATCATGACAGCGGGCGGTCCCATGCACCTGACCCTGGCATTCAACCCGTCTCATCTTGAAATCGTCAATCCGGTTGTGGAGGGATCGGTGCGAGCGCGCCAGCATCGGCGCAAAGATCGGGAAGGCAAGCAGGTGCTGCCGATACTTTTGCATGGCGATGCCGCGTTCGCCGGTCAAGGCGTAATCATGGAGACGTTGAACCTTTCGCAAACCCGGGGCTACGGCACCGGTGGCACGATACATGTTATCGTCAACAATCAAATCGGCTTTACTACGTCCGATCCGCGCGATACGCGTTCCACGCTGTATTGCACCGACGTTTCAAAAATGGTCGAGGCGCCGGTTTTTCATGTCAACGCGGACGACCCCGAGGCGCTTTTGTTTGCCGGTGAAATAGCACTGGATTTTCGCATGCAGTTTAAAAAGGATGTGGTCATCGATATGGTTTGCTTCCGGCGTCTTGGGCACAATGAGCAGGACGAGCCGCTGGTGACCCAGCCGCTGATGTACAAAAAAATTGCCAAACACCCCGGCACGCGCAAAGTTTACGCAGACAAGCTACAGGCGGAAGGCGTGATCAAGCCGAACCAGGCCGATGAGATGATCAACAGCTATCGCAGTTCGTTGGATGCCGGGGAGCAGACAAATAAATCCGTTCTTTCCAATTACAAGCCGGTGCATACGGTTAATTGGGCGCCGTTCAAAGGTACCAAGTGGACCGATCCCACGCCGACTAATGTGCCACTGGAAAGATTGCGGCAGCTTGCAACCAGGCTTACAAGCGTTCCGTCTAATTTCAAGCTGCATTCGCGGGTTGAAAAAATTATAGCGGAGCGCAGGCTCATGGGCGAGGGAAAACTACCGCTGGATTGGGGTATGGCGGAGACCTTGGCTTACGCCAGCTTGCTTGAGCAGGGTTATCCGGTGCGGCTTTCCGGCCAGGACTCCGGACGCGGAACATTTTTTCATCGGCATGCCGTGCTGCATGACCAGAACCGGGAGCGCTGGGATGATGGCACGTACATTCCCTTACAGCATATATCGGACGCGCAGTCAGACTTTTTGGCGATTGATTCTCTGCTGTCGGAAGAAGCCGTCTTGGGGTTCGAATACGGTTACGCTACAGCTGAGCCTAACGAACTCGTGATCTGGGAGGCGCAGTTCGGCGATTTTGCCAATGGAGCGCAAGTGGTAATTGACCAGTTCATCGCTTCCGGCGAAGTGAAGTGGGGTCGCATCTGCGGTCTGGTGATGTTTCTGCCGCATAGTTACGAAGGGCAGGGCCCGGAACATTCTTCCGCGAGGCTCGAGCGCTACATGCAACTTTGCGCAGACTACAATATGCAGATCTGCATGCCGACAACGCCGGCGCAGATGTTCCACATGCTGCGCCGGCAGATGCTGCGCCCGCTGCGCAAGCCGTTGATCGTAATGACCCCCAAGAGTTTGTTGCGACACAAGGAATCGGTCTCTACGCTGGAAGAACTGGCGCAAGGCGGTTTCCAGCCCATCATTGCGGATGTCGAGAAACCTGATCCGGGCAAAGTCAGACGCATCGTTTTCTGCAGTGGCAAGGTCTATTACGAACTGACGGCCTACCGGCGCGAACATAGCATCAAGGACATCGCTGTGATTCGCATCGAACAGCTTTATCCATTTCCTCATCACGAATTTAAGACCGAAATCGACCGCTATCCGTACACCAAAGAAATTATCTGGGCGCAGGAAGAACCGGGCAATCAAGGCGCCTGGCACCGAATACAGCACTATCTCTTGCGCCATATGCGCGCGGACCAGAAGCTTTCCTATGCGCTGCGGCCTTCATCGGCGACACCCGCGGCGGGTTATCTGTCTTTGCACAATCGCCAGCAGAAAGAATTGGTGGCCGCGGCATTCCGAGAAAAACTGGCTGTAGACAACGGCAGAGCGCAGCATTGATTTAACCGCCCGTTAACAATACGTTTACTGCTAGCGCCCACAACAAAAATTGGAGTGATGATGTTGGTAGAGGTAAAAGTTCCGGTCTTGTCCGAATCTGTTGCTGAAGCGACCTTGTTGTCGTGGCACAAAAAGCAGGGTGAATTTGTGCACAGGGATGAAAACCTGATAGACATCGAGACCGACAAGGTGATTCTGGAACTCCCGGCGCCCAGTTCCGGGGTGCTCGCTAAGATAATCAAGAATGAAGGGGCAACAGTGGCGAGCAACGAAGTCATTGCCACCATTGATTCCAGTGCCAAGCCGAGCGTCGCGGCGGAACCGCAGGCGGAAGCCCAGCCGCAAGCGGAGACGACAAAGGAACCGCTATTGATGCCGGCGGCCCGGAAACGGGTTGCGGACAACAAGCTCGACGCAACCCGAATCACCGGTACCGGACGCGGCGGACGGATTACCAAGGCTGACGTAATCTCGCACCAGGAAGCCCTGCAACAAGCCGCGCCAAATATACCGGAACACGGTCCGGTCAATTTGCCAGGTGTGCCCGGAGATCGTGTTGATCAACGTGTGCCGATGACACGGCTGCGCGCGCGCATCGCCGAGCGTTTGCTGGAATCGCAGCACGCGGCCGCGATTTTGACCACTTTCAACGAAGTCAATATGCAGCCGGTAGTTGAACTGCGTAACCGCTACAAAGAGAAATTCGAAAAGGAGCATGGCATTAAGCTGGGTTTCATGTCATTTTTCGTCAAGGCGGCGGTTGCAGCCCTTAAAAAATTTCCGATTGTCAACGCATCGATAGACGGAAATGATATTGTTTACCACGGCTATTTTGATATCGGTATCGCCGTGAGCTCTCCGCGAGGCCTGGTCGTGCCTATCGTTCGCAATGCGGATCAGCTCTCGCTCGCTGAAATCGAAAAACAGATCAGCGAGTTCGGCGCCCGGGCTCAGGAAGGAAAGCTCAGCATCGAAGAACTGACCGGCGGTACGTTCTCGATCTCTAACGGAGGCATATTCGGCTCGATGCTCTCGACGCCAATCATCAATCCGCCGCAAAGTGCGATCCTCGGAATTCATGCGACCAAGGAACGGCCTGTGGTGGAAAGTGGCCAGATTGTGATAAGACCCATGAATTATCTGGCGCTGTCCTATGACCACCGGATCATCGATGGGCGCGAGGCGGTACTATCCCTGGTAGCGATTAAGGAAGCGCTTGAGGATCCGGCCCGTTTACTTTTAGAGGTTTGACGTCTACTGTTGAGTCTTAACGCGGGATCGATGTTGGGTGTATTTCACGCCGTTGGTTCTCTGCGTTCTGAGCGGAATGAATAATGGCCAGATCATTCGACGTGGCGATCATCGGCGCTGGGCCTGGCGGATATGTCGCCGCAATTCGCTGCGGGCAGCTCGGTCTCAACACTGTTTGTATCGACGATTGGAAAAATGAAAAAGGCAAGCCCAGTCTTGGTGGAACCTGCCTGAACGTCGGTTGTATCCCGTCCAAAGCCTTGCTTGAATCTTCTGAAAACTACCAGCGCGCGCGGCACAAGTTTTTTGAACACGGAGTGAACGTTCATGGTGTTGACATCGATGTGGGCGTGATGCAGGCACGCAAAAACAAAATCGTAGAAAGTTTCACGGGCGGCATTGATCTGCTGTTCAAGAAAAACAAAGTCATATCAATGCATGGCAAAGGCCGCTTTGTTTCAGCGAATGAAACATATCGAATTGAAATATCGGATGACGGCAAGTCTGAAAACGTGGAAGCCAGGCATGTAATCGTTGCGACCGGCTCATTACCAAGGCAGCTACCCGGCGCTCCGCTGGACCGGAAATTGGTCGTGGATAGTGTAGGTGCACTCGCGTTTACCGAAGTGCCAAGGCGCCTCGGCGTGATAGGCGCAGGCGTGATCGGCTTGGAATTGGGCAGCGTGTGGCGGCGTTTGGGGTCAGAGGTCACCCTACTTGAAGCGTTGCCGGATTTTTTACCGGTGGCGGACGAGCAAGTCGCCAAGGAAGCGCAGAAGATCTTTACCAAACAGGGTTTAGACATTCGCACAGGCGCTACCGTTACTTTGGCAAAAGCCGGTAAAAAACGGGTTACGGTTGAATACGAAGACAACAAGGGCGCTCAACAAGCGCTTGAATGCGACAAATTAATAGTCGCCATCGGCAGGTTTCCAAATACCGCCGCACTGGGTGCCGAAACCGTGGGACTGAGATTGGATAGCCGGGGCTATATAGAAGTGGACGCCTGTTGCCGCAGCAATTTGCCGAATGTGTTTGCGATCGGCGATGTGGTGCGCGGACCGATGCTCGCTCACAAGGCATCGGAGGAGGGCGTGATGGCCGCCGAAATTATTGCGGGTCAGGCGGGCCAAGTCAATCTCGAAGCGATTCCCTGGGTCATTTATACTTCTCCAGAAATCGCCTGGGTGGGCGAGACCGAGCAGCAACTGAAGAACGCCGGAGTCGCATATCACGCAGGCCAGTTTCCTTTTTTGGCAAACGGGCGTGCACGCAGCTTGGGGGAAACCTCGGGCTTCGTGAAAATCCTGGCAGACGCTAAGACGGACCGCATCGTGGGTGTGCACATCATCGGGCCGTACGCTTCGGAAATGATTGCGGAAGCGGTTGTCGCGCTTGAATTTTCAGCAAGCAGCGAAGACATTGCGCGCATCGTGCATGCCCATCCTTCGCTTTCCGAAGTGTTTCACGAAGCCGCACTGGGTGTAACTAAGCGCGCGCTGCACATCTAGTCCGCGGTTCCGCATCCCCAATTCGATATTCAATTCATGCACAACGATTAATGGGATTTTTCCATGCAAAATTTCAAGGCCTACAGGATTTTCTCCGAGGACGGCACGGTAGCAGGTCGTCTCGTCCAGACCAACTTAGACGAATTGGATGCGGGCGAGGTTGTACTCAAGGCGGCCTATTCAAGTGTCAATTACAAGGACGCTTTGGCGGCAACCGGTACCGGAAAAGTTATTCGCCGCTTTCCCTGCATCGGCGGAATAGACGTGTCAGGCACGGTGGTATCCTCGGCTAATCCGCGGTTTAACAAAGGTGATGAGGTCATCGTCACCAGTTACGATATGGGTGTGTCGCACGACGGAGGCTATGCAGAATATGTACGTGTGCCGGCCACTTGGGCGGTACCGCTGCCAAAAGGCCTAAGTTTGTTCGACGCAATGGCGATCGGCACAGCCGGGTACACTGCTGCCTTGGCGATTCACATTATGGAGCAGAACGATCTTAAGCCCGCCAACGGCAATGTCGTGGTTACGGGCGCTACCGGCGGAGTGGCAAGTATCGGAATCGATATCCTAGCTAAGCTCGGCTATCGAGTGGTTGCCATTACCGGCAAGGATGGAGAGCACGATTATCTAAAGAAGCTCGGCGCAGCCGAAGTGCAATCGCGTAACAAGCTGCAAATGGGCACACGCCCATTGGAAAAGCCGCTGTGGGCGGGCGCACTCGATTCCATCGGGGGCGAGCAGTTGGCATGGCTCATTCGCACCATGCAGCCAAACGGCGTTGTCGGCAGTTTTGGCAACGCCGGCGGCGTGGAACTGCATACTACCGTTCTGCCATTTATTCTGCGCGGAATACGCTTACTGGGTGTGGATTCGGCGTATACGGCGATGCCGCTTCGCCGCGCCGTCTGGACTCGGTTGGCAGGGGATTTACGCCCCAGGCATCTTGCAGAAATTGCCCAAACGGTCACGCTGGATCAACTGCCCCCGGTATTCGAAAAAATGCTCAAAGCGCAAGCCCGCGGCCGGACGGTTGTAAAAATATAATAATGCATATATATCAATTATTAATAGTGATGTGTTAAACTCACTTCTAGAAATGTATTTTCCCGTCAAGTGGCGAAGCGGCTAATATTCCAGGAGGTGGCAAATGCAACAAACCTACCAACAGTTCTATCGACGTTCAATTGACGACCCCAATTCATTTTGGAGCGAGCAATCCAGGCTCATCGACTGGCATAAACCTTTCAGCGCCGTCCTGGATTACAGCCGACCGCCGTTTGCAAAATGGTTTGTCGGCGGGCTGACCAATCTTTGCTATAACGCGGTAGACCGTCACGTGGCTGGACGCGGGAACCAGAACGCGCTGGTGTGGATTTCGACTGAGCTTAACCAGGAAAAAACGTATAGCTTCAGCGAGATGCAGAAGGAGGTCGAGCGCGCGGCAAGCATGATGCAGTCGCTCGGGGTTAAAAAAGGCGACCGCGTGATTATTTATATGCCGATGGTGCCGGAAGCAGCATTTGTCATGTTGGCCTGCGCGCGCATCGGAGCAATTCATTCTGTGGTATTCGGT
>DATIXX010000017.1 GCA_035518095.1 Burkholderiales bacterium
TCAGATCGACAAAATCGAAGAATTGCTTACCCGTTGGCAGCATATTAGAAAAGTGCGGCGTCATGTCCAGAAAAAGCTTGAGGAACTGCGGGTGGATGGGAAAATTGGTTCTTCACTTGCGGCGGAAGTGAAGCTATACACGAAGAATGAGGACGTGCACAGACAGTTAACGTATTTTGGCAACGATCTCAGGTTTATTTTTATCACTTCGCAGGCCGCGTCGTTTCACGATACTCACCCTGAAGCCGAAGACATGAAATTTGAAGACTTGCAAATCAGGGCCATTCCCAGTCCGCACCGCAAATGTGAACGCTGCTGGCATTACCGCGCCGACGTGGGAGCGGAAGCGAGATATCCGGAAATTTGCGGGCGTTGTGTGAGTAACCTCTATGGCAGCGGAGAAGCTCGACACTTCGCGTAACTGGCCGCGCTGGTTGTTGATTAGCGGGCTGGTGATTGTGCTTGATCAACTGACAAAATACTGGGCCGGCCAGTCGCTTGTTTCAGGTGAAAGCATGCCGGTCACTTCTTTTTTCAACCTGACACTCATTTATAACACCGGCGCAGCGTTCAGCTTCTTAAGCCGGGCTTCAGGCTGGCAGCGCGGCTTGTTTATCTTGATAGCGGCATTCGCATCATTGCTTATCGTCCATCTCATAATGCGCTATCACAGGCAAAAGCTCTTCAGTCTCGGACTGAGCTTGATCCTGGGTGGCGCGTTGGGAAACCTGTGGGACCGCATCGCGCTTGGACATGTAGTGGATTTCCTGGATTTCTACGTTCAGACCTTTCATTGGCCGGCATTCAATCTCGCCGATTCGGCGATCACCTGCGGTGCGGCGTTCCTCATCTGGGACAGCTTTAGCCGCCACTCAGCAAAGTAAGATTGAGAAAACTAAAGACCGGTGCAATGCCTGGCCCGGTGCAATGAGAAACCTAAAAGCAAACATGGGCGCGTACCCGCGCCCATGTTTCATCTGCTGAGAGACTCTAGCTGGAGATCAAGGGATTATCTCGCGCCAGAAGATCCGCTTTCCTCCAACGGGTGGTGACAACGGAGGCAGCGGGAAGATCTGCACTACACCCTGGGTGTTGATGATCTGCTCCAGTTTGCCCGCCACTTGAATAATAACGGGCCGCGTTGCCAGGGCAAATGTTATTAACGAACCCGATACACCATTGACGGATGTCGCAAGCGGGCCGCCGGTCGTATAGTCAAGGAAGTAACGATAGCTCTTGCCGCCGAGGTCGCACGCGTTGGTATCCGGAGCGTTGGTGACAAAACTCAGTATTCCGAGAACCAGCGACGGATCGGTGTTGCTGCGCTCGCCCGGAGACACGCCGCCCGGATTGAAATCGATGTACCAGCCGATTTTGCTGGTGAAGTCAACCGCATTGGCGGTGGTAAACCGGTCCGTTTCCTGAGTCGTGGGATCCACCGCTTCGGTGAGCGTCTGCTGAACCATGTTCGGGTTGCCGTGAACCACACCCCAGCCGGTAAAGGGCCCTAAGGGATCCTTGATGGCGTAGAAGGATTGCTGACTGGTGTCGGAAACGTCACCGACGCCAAGGTAGCGGCCGGTCCCCACGTACACGATTTCGAAGGTATTGACGCCAGAGACCAAGACTTCACCCAGTTCCGGCTTGGTGGTGATGGGCTGAGAACCGCTGCCCTGGTTGCCGGCCGCAGTTCCCAGTATCGCCAGCAGCGTAGCCGCGTTGCCCGAGGTGGCCAAAGTGTTCGGCGAGGAAACACTGTCGAACCGCCACAGGTTGCCGTTAAGGTCGCCGCCGTAAATACGCAAAGACGTGTTATCGGTCTGGGTGTCATTGACGAAAGAATTGATCCGTGCCAAGCCGCTGGGCGTCGTTGCGTTGCCCGCGTTGATTGATCCGGGTATCAGCGTTGCGATTTTGTTCAGTATTTGGCCGGTGACCGCATCGATCACGTACAGATAGCCACCGCCGGTGCCGGGTACGATGTTGTTATAGCCGGAGGTAACGAGCACCACCCATTTACCGTCGGCGCGCTTAGTGATGATGGGGTTACCGAAACTCAGCCCGATATCGCAATCGCTGAAGATGGGCGCATTCAGTGCGCTCGTTACCGGATCCTGCGGCACGTTGCCGACAGCCGGAACGTTAACGCCGGCGGAAACGGTACAGGTCGCCGGGGACTTAAGCTCCCACAGCGCCTTGGGGCTGGCCGGGTTGGTAATGTCGAGAGCGTAGTAGCCTCTGCCACCGGCATTCAAGCCGCCCACAAGAATGGTGGCCCAAATTGCGCTGGGCGTGCCGCAGTTCGCGGTGCAGATGTCGCCGGAAGTAGGCGTTGCGTCGACAAAGTACATGTGATTGGACGAGTAATCAAATCTTGCCAGATTCCACATGTTGGGCATCACCATGGAAGGAATATAAGCCCACATTTCAACTCCGGTATTAGCATTCAGCGCGTGCAGCATGCCGTCGTTTGCCGCCACATATAGTGCCGCCTGACGCGAAGCTTGGGCACTCTGGAAAGCGGCATAACCCTGATCACCGTAGTTGAAAATCGGCGCGCGCACATACACTGCCTCGGCCGATACGATATCGCCCAATATATGTGGACGATGGCGGAACAGGGAATCGATGCCGCCATCCGGCGTGACCAGGGAGTTGACTGGAGTCTCATAGGCGCGCTGACCGCGCAGATAATTCACCAGCTTCTCGCCGCAGCTGGTGCTGTCGCCCGAATCGCACTGGGTTTGCTGCGTACTCGTTAGCACGCTCCATTGCGCCAGCAGTTGCCGCCCGCCCAACGTGCCGTTGAAATAGGCCTGCTCGTTGGGCAACAAATTTGCCCAAAGGAAATTCTTAAGGTTGCTCGATGCCGGGCTGGATCCGTAATCGAAGGTGTAAATGGTGCGCGAGTCGGCGGTTGCGCCCACCATGGTGTCAAGCTTCGCCTGCGCTGACCAATTGATCGTTGGGATGAGGAGGCCAGTCGCGGCGTCGATTTCCTGTTGTATCGTGTCGCCGTACCAATCGACCGTGGTGTAAGTGGAACTGAATACAAAGTTATCGCCAGGCACGATGTTCGGAGTACTGGTCGCGGCGGCGGACTCGTTACTGGTGCGCTGGGCCACCGAGGAAAAGGCCTGCAGCAAGCCGCCGGTAACGACCGCCGGGCTTCTGGCGCTGAAATACGTGCCGTGGCCATTAACCGCCGCATGCCACAAATCGTCAACCGCAGTGATCGCGTTAGCCGCCGGCACTGGCCAGTCCGGGCTCACCGTCCAGTTGCCGTTCGAGACACCGCTTACCACCGCGTTGTAATCAGGGCTGGTGCCCGAGGTGTCGTATCCAGGGTTCCATAGCAGAGTGCTGTCAAGCCCCAGTCCCATGGTGAATGTCACCATGTGCTGCGCAGTGTTGGGGTCTTTGGTGGTAGGCGGCACGTTATTCGCGGTCACGTCCAAACCCAGCGCTCCGGTCGCATTGAAACTGGGCGTGCGCAGGTCCGTGTTCCAATAATAGTAGGCGACATCCGCGAGCGTACCGCCACCGTCACCCCCTGAAGCGGCAAAGGCATCGAAAAACGGTCGCGCGACACCACTCTGTCCGTCTTGGTCGCCCATTGCGGTGCCGTTAAGCTTCACCCCGCCGCCGCCGTTCCAATAACCGTCTGTGATTAGGAAGGTGAGATTCTGCTGGCAGGAATATTGAATCGGGTCGTCGCTAATATAGGACGCAGCCGAGCTTTTCATGCCGGCGTAATAACGGCCAATGCGCGAGAGCGCTGTGCGCAACGGCGTGCTGTTGGCGGGGCTAATTGCGTACAATTTGGTGTACCACTGGTTTTTCTGACCGCCCACGGAGTTGTCAAAAGGCGCATCGGGGAGCCACTGGCTGCTGCCGCTGGCATTAATAGTATTAAAGCCAACGTTATAGTTTTGATTGAGGCCGTAAAAGGCAATACTGGCGGAAGACTTAACCATTTGGATGCGGGTACGGTAATAGGCATACCAGTTGGCGAAGTTGGTCATTTCCTCAGTGAAGGTACAGAAGTTGGCATTTGCGACGCAGTCGGTGCGGGTGCTGGCTTTCGGATAGGTGGTCGTTGTGGATACAATATTCGTGCGCGTGAAATACCCATAACGTGCTCGGCTAAAGCTGCCGGCATAGACACGATCGCAGCCGGTGGTGGAACCGTTGCCGGTGGCGCCGGGGGCACCGGGGCTCGCGTTTACCGCTGAGCTTGAAGCGCAGTATCTTACGGTCGCAGGGTAGCTGAAATTCCCGCTGGCGTTGGTTTCATTCACCGTGGACTGACAATTCGTCAGATTTTCATCCGCGCAATATTCGTTCGGCGATATGCTGTAGTAATACGGCGTACCCGAGAGCGTCACCTTTTGGCTATAGCGCCCTTGGGGAAACCCCTGCATCAGCGGTGGCACTGTGGTGCTGGTGCTGTAATTGCTGGGGGTACCGGGGCATAGAGAAGACCTTGCGATAAACTGCCCCGAATTGGAGCCGGTACCCTCGACTACGCTCAAATTGCTGAGCGCAGTGGTATAGGTAAAGGTATTTGGACTCGGAACTGAGGTTACAGTGGCACTGGCTACGTTGTAGCCGCCCGTCGAGGCGCCACTAATTTTTATCGTGTCTCCAACATTGCAGCCGTGAGCGATCGGAAACACCGCGGTCGCCGTGGTGCCTGCGCTGGACAGCTTGGTTATCGGAATGTTGCAGGCGGACGCTGCAGGTGTACCACCCGGCGCTGCGGGATTGCTCGCGCTGTTCCAGGTATAGGCAAAAGTATTGGCTGTTGGCGCTGGTGACGAAGCCACGGTGAACGTGCCGTTGAAGCCGGCGGTCCCGGCATTAACTATGGTCACGCTGTCTCCTGCCTGACAGTTATTGTTGTTCAACGTTACTGTGGTTGTGTTGGTCGTGCCGGACCGGCTGTTGGAAAGACTAACCGAAAAAGTAGCATTGGGCTGCAAATTGCGCCGGCAGTGCACTGTGTCGGTCGGCCCGCTTTGACTGCCGTCGCACCATACTTCCTCCGGGAAGCCGGTCAGAATATTTGCGGTACCTCCGGCATTGTTCGGGAAGGGATTAACTCTGACTGCGCTCCACAGAAAACTCCAAGTATTGTTATATGTCTGGTAATAGGCACTGAGACCGTTGTAGTCCTTCGGCAATCCGTAGGTAAGCGTGGGGTCGTAATAAATAAGGTTGAACTGCGTCGCAAGAAAAGGCGCACCGTACGTGCGGGTACCGCTTAGATTGCCATCATTACCGCCGGAATCGCAGGTGCTATCGCTGGAGCGGCACATATTCCTCGTGCCGTTGCCGACATTATCCGGCATAAAATCGCTCGTCATACTGCCGGAATCGTCAAGCAGGAACATGATATTCGGCTGCACGCTTGACGCCGGCGCCGTAAAGAGAGGCGTATTGGCAATACTGGTCGACGCCGCTTGCACCAAGCCACAGCTTCCAATCAGAGCGGCCGCGACGAGCCAAGCTTCTGTGCGCCTGCATAAGATGACGTGTTTCATGATCGACTCCTGTTTAACTGCAGTGACCAAGCGCTCCCTTTCGATCGCCGGCATGTCAGATCTGGATTAGCGTCTGCATGTAGGTCACTGTGTTCCTCGGACCCGTAACGCGGTTGGTGATTCGGTAGTAGTACTGGGGCGTGCCTGAAGGACCGATGACCCCCGCACCCTTGCTGCTGCCGCGGGGGGTGGCACCGGTCACGACCGTAGCCAGGCAAGTGTTTCCTGCGCCGCCCGGATCACCGGCTAGCTTGCAAAGGCGGTGTACGACGTAGGAGACCTGATTCCCGGCTGCATCTGCGGGAAGGGCAACGGCGGAGCCCGTCCAGTCATACTGGTCCCAAGGGACTTCAGTGCCCTGTCCGACAGTAGGGGTGGATGAGTAATAACCGTTGGCGGCGCTGTTATTCCATAGGGCACCGGCGGTCTGGGCTACCAGCCACGTACGCGCCGTCTCAACCGCAGAATCTCCCGAGAGCGTGGCGCCCTGCTTGAAAGCGAGGTTGCCCGCGATTTGATTTACGGTATCCACTGAACGGATCAGCGCGATGCCCGCCAAGGTCATGGCCACAAGAACGATAAGTGCGATAAAGAGCACGACACCTTGCTGGCGGCGAAAATAGTGCAGTTTATTTACGGATGTTTTCATCTCTACGCTCCCCAAATAATGTTACGCAAAGGGACCACGGTTTCGAATACCTTATACCGGTAGCAGTGCGGCAAGCTGCCGCCAGGTCCGCTGCCCGGGCCGTTGTCTGGCGGCAACCACATGCCGACATCCCCGGGCGGATTAGTTCCACTCCAGGTCGGCGCAACTGTGGTTGCGGTGCATTTGCCGGTAACCGAGTCAGGCTTTTCACGCTGGGCACTGCGTGCCAGTATGGCAATGCGCAACGCGATTATCTGCTGCCACTGGGCGGTCGTGCCCGCACCCGCGGGTGGGAGCACCGCGGGGGTGACAGTGTCCCAAGCGTCTACAATGTCATCACCCGGTACGTAGCCGGCGTGTATTCCCGTATCCTTGCCGTACTGCACTTGCAAATTGACGATTTCACCGGCCTCAAGATAAGTGGTGGTGCCGTTGGAACCGACCGTGGTGAGCAGTAGATTGTTATTAACGGTGTCGATGCTGTAAGTGTGGTGCGCCATGGCACCAAAGTCGAAAACACTGGCGTTAATGTCATACCCAGATGCCGGAAATATGGCGCTGGTGTTCCAAGGACTGCTTGAAGCGTGATTGAAGACTGTGCTGCTTGGAACCGTGGTGACTTGGGCGAGCGTGCAGTTTCTTCCAGACTCGTAATAGACCACTAGATCATTAGGTGCCACCGTCAACGTACTGCCAATTGTGGATTGCGCGTCGCCATTCAGATTTGGATAAGCGAGTGTCTGCGGCAAAGCGGTCATGGCGTTCGTGCTGTAGAGGACGCGCAGAGTATCTGGCAGTGCAAAGCCCGAGGCATCGACACCGCCGTCGGTGATGATTACCGGGGAGAGAATCAGCGCGCCGGGATTTGTAATGCTGCCATTGAATGAAGTATTGACACTGCACCCGAGTGCCGCAAGGTTTATGCCGTAGCCTGCTTGGCGCGCATCGCGCTCAATCGTGTAAAGCGCGATGTTGCCATTGGTCTGAGCATCCGCGCCGCTGGTGGTAGTGCGTCTTTGTCCTTCCGCCAGCGCGAAAATCTGCATGATAATAATCACGCCAAGCAAGCCGATGACCATGCCGACCAGGATCTCCACCATTGAAAAACCCTTGTTAGAAAACATCCGAACAACTCCTTTGCGATTCATGATCAAACCGGCCACTAACTAATTGATGTAAGTCGTGGCCATGTAATTGTGATAACTCGCGTCCTGTGTTCGCTTCCAGCACACCACTACCATAACCTGGTTATTGTTGGCGGCGTTAATGATGATTTGCTGATTCGCCGCCGCCGCGCCGGGCAACGTATTTGCCACTCGTGTGATCCAGGCAGCAACGTTCACGTTGGCCGAGGGGGCAGAAACCGGATTGCAGGTCGGCGGGGCCGCAGCCGTTACAGCTGGCGTAGGATTGTGCGAATACGTGGCAAGATTAGGTCGGTCGACCCACATTTGCCCGATAATCTGATTGGTCAAATAGCTCGCATCAGCCCGGTATTTGGCATCGCTCTGATTCTTGATCGCTGTCGCCTGCAGGCCGACCAGAGCGAGGATGCCGATAGAAAAGATCAAAATGCCGACCAGGGCTTCCAGCAACATGACACCGGATTGCGTACACTTTGGCGACATCGAATTCATACGGGCTCCTTGATCTGGATTCAGTCAGCAGGCGCGAGTATCGCCGGACCCGCTGGGAATTGCCGGGTCACACATGCGAATCTGACCACCTGTTTGCACCACAATATTCAGGCAGCGCATCGGCCCGCTATTGCCATAACAGGCGCCGCCCGTGGGATTGGTCACCTGTATAACGTCGGCTGAGCCGAGGTCGGTCTGGCCCAAGGCGGTAAACACGATAGCCGGGTTGGCCGCGTTAACCGCGACATTGGGTGTATTAAAGTTGCCGCCGCCCTGCACGAAATCGGCTGCAGTATAAACGCCCGTGGATTGGTAATTCATCACGACCCAATTAACGCCGCTAGCATCGCCGGTATTACCAGCAGCCAGAGCGGGCAGCGTGGCAGCATTGGGCGTGCTGTTGGTAAGCATGAACTGTATACGAGCGTTGCGCTTTACCGCCTCGCCGCGGGCGATCTGCAGGCCATTACTAATGGATTCGGATGCGGTGCGGATTTGAGTGTTCTGCATCCAGCTGAATACCTCCGGCAGTCCCAGCACGAGCAGAATGCCAACGACTGCGATGGTGATCATCACCTCAAGAAGGGTAAAGCCGGCAAGCAGTTTTATTTGAATCAGCATGAGCCGCCTTTTCGTCTCACCCAGCAATTGGCGTTTCCCGTCCAGCCGGCGGCGGCCGCAGGAGTACCGGCGGTAATAGTGGTCGCCATATTATTGGATTGATCAACGGTGAAGACGAACCCGTTCATTGATTGGTCGCCACCGGCGATGCCGCCGGTTGCGGTAAGGAGGTAGTTCTGGTTCCCCCCGGGATTAGTGCAGGTAAAGGTGAAGTATTTGACGGCAGGGCTCGCCGGCATTGTGACGCCGCAAGCAGTGGCGGTGGAATTCTCGTAGTTGCGATTATCCTGATACCATTGCTCCATCTTGACCCGCAAATTCGCGAGGTTCGAAACAGCCTCGGGAATTTTGCCTCGGGTGATGTAATCTCGGTACGAAGGCAACGCAATCGTCGCGAGTATCGCCACGACAATGACCACTGTCATGAGTTCGATTAGAGTGAGACCATTCTGAGTTTTCATGCAAGTCCCCTTTTCTCGTGAGTGAATCTTAGGAGGCCAATACCGGTGAAATCAAATAAGTCCGATAAATGGTCACTTTGTGCGGATAAACGGCAAAATGTGCCGATATTTTTACGGCGTAACGGATATGAATGTGAATTTCGTCACGAACTTTAGAACGTGATTTTTATCACAGAAAAGTAATGTGATTCGTGTCACAAATAATCGAATGTAAATTTATTTCGCAAGAGTTTCGCTGCGATCTGTACCAGTATGACTAGGGGCCCGACCACTGGCAATGTGCGACACCGAGCTACCGCAGATCGTGCGATTTTGCATTTATAGGATACAGATTTCTTGCTATGCTATGAATAGGTGGGATTCCCAGTTGAGCAGGACTCCGCAATGAGAACATGGTTTTTTATGGCTCTGCTGTTGCTGCTGCCGATTAAAGTGGCCGGAGCAGCACAAATGTATCGCTGGGTCGATTCGGACGGCAATGTTTTCTATAGTGATCAGCTTCCTCCCGTCAGCGCCAGGGATATCGAGCAAAAAAGAATTTCGACCGATATTGCCGATGATGACGGAATGAACTACGTGCTGCGGCAGGCGGTAAGGAATTTTCCTGTGACCTTGTACAACAGTAATTGCGGTGAAATTTGCACCAAGGCGAGCGCGTTGCTCACGAAACGCGGTGTTCCGTTCAGCGAGAAAAATCCGGTGCAGCAGCCGGCTGATTCTGCGGCACTGAAGGCGCTCGTCGGCAGCTTGGAGGTACCGGTTCTGAAAGTTGGCGATACGGTATTGAAGGGATTTAAGGAGGACGAGTGGAACGACGCATTGGATGCGGCCGGTTATCCTAAAACGTCGCAACTTCGTCCCCCGCATGGTGTGAGTTCCACCTTGGCGACAGCGCAGAAAGGTGAAAAATTGGCAGACCCGCAAGCGGCGGCCAAGAATTTTCCGGTAACCTTGTATAGTTTCGATTGTGGCGAGTTATGCAACAAGGCCAAGGCGCTACTCGCCGGTCGCCAGGTGCCATTCGCCGAAGAGAACGCGCAGGACCCGGCCACTCAAGAAAAATTGCAGAGCCTGATCGGACCCAATCTGGTGATCCCAACGATTACGGTGGGGCCGGATGTTATGAAGGGTTTCGATGAAGCAATGTGGAACAAGGCTCTCGATACAGCGGGATACCCGAAGGCTAATCAGTCGCCTGACTCCGGATCGGCTGCCGTTGAGAGCAAATAATTCGCCACGGCATTTTCTTGACTGCGGCTGTTCGTTTTCGCCAAGCGTGTGTTATTCCTTAGTGCTTGGCGCAATGTGCCGAGCCAATTAAAACTCCATTTGCAGCACTAGAAGCAACACGAGGGGCCTTTGTTTATTTGTTCGAAAGAAAACCATAACTGACGGACAGAAGCCGCTGTGGCCGGCTTGACCTGCGCGAAATGCCTCCGCTCAGCCTAGCTTGTGGCAACGCCCAATGCGGTGCGTCCCGTAAGACGTCGTTAGTGCCAGCAGGTGGCGACAGTACCAGCTCCGGAACCCTTAGCGCCCGTGTTGGTTAGTGTCAGGGCGCCGCATGCCGTGTCATTAAAATTCGGTGTCGCTGTTAGAGTAAATGCAGTGTAGGGTCCAGGAGCGGCAGGGGTCAGGGTCAACGTAATAGCGTAGGCGGCATTGGTTGCGTTATCGCCTGAAAAACTGTTAATGCCGGCTGCGGCTAAAGTCCCATACTGGTTATTTGCAGTGTAATAACGCTCCTCGATCTGTGCCGCCTGCATGAGCGATGCTTTTCCTTCCGCCCGTTTTCCCTTGATGACTTCGTTCGTATATACGGAAAACGCGATCATCGCGAGTATGCCTATAATCACAACTACAATCATCAGCTCGATCAAAGTAAAACCGCGAGCGTGATTCCATTTGCTGTTCATTTGCATGGGCATCAGGTTCATGATCTATCTGCTCCGCCGGCGAAGCCGGATTAAGTTTAAAAACGCAGTCTCACATCGACTGCTGGTGCCCGTTGTGGTGTAGCGGACACTGGCGTTGATGGTTACTGCCTGAAGACTTTGCGCCGTGCGCGCATCTTGAGCGGTCCGGCGCAGAGCGTACGGCAGCCGCGAACATGCATAACTGCCGGCAAAAATTGCGATTTGGTTTCATTTTTGTACTCCATACCATTCCCGGATTAATGCTTTCCGCACCTTGATATTTCCCGCACGTCGAAAGGTAGCAGGTTTCCGGACGTAGCCAATTTTTCTTAGTGCGACCACTGCACCTCCTCTTGGAGGATCACTTTGGTCGTGGGTGTCGGGCCGTAGCCAACCGATGTAATCCGGTAGATGTACCAAGGGCTTTGGAACCCAAGATATTCGATGAGATAGCGAGGCTGCTTGGATACCCCTCCGCTGGGCAAAGTAGTTGTTCCAGCAATGCCCTCGGTGTTTTGAGTCGATATCGGAAACAGGGTCGCATTGGTGTAGGTCCCGTAACGTACGCTTATGGTGGTGTCTTCCAGGTGCGAGGGCGTTCCATCCCATACTTGTGGCACAGCGGTTGCGGGTTGGCATAATCCAACAGTCGCTCCGGCGCCCGAGCAGTTGCCGGCACCCATGGTGAATTCGGTGAACGTAATCGCCGTGGCGCGCGGGGCTGCCCCAGTATTTTGCAAATCCGCTTCCGCGTCGCGTAACGCCGCTTCTGCGGCCTGGAACGCGATGTTGGTCTCGCGGGAATTGCGCGCCATGCGCTCTTCCAACGCACTACCAATCATGCTTGTTATCCCGATCAACGTAAGAATCACCAGAAACAACATGGCCATGAGAAGAGCCGCGCCTTGCTGCCTGGAATAATTTGTCATTTGACAGTCTTTCACGCCACGCCTCCGTTATTGCAACCTGTTGCGCACACCGATAGTTGTTGAAAAAAAGTGTCTGATCCTTTTGTCCGCGGGAGCAGTGAACTGCGCCCCAAGATCGGTCGCATAATTCGGATAATCCACTCCGAAATGCTGATAGGTATTGCCATCAACCGCGACGCCGACCTGATTGTAAGTCCGCATGAGTAGCGAAATACGCAGCACAACCACATTGTTCTTGTTCACGACGCTACTGACCGGCACGTAATAATTTGGATCGCCGTCCGCGTCCGTGTCCTCCCCCCAGAGTATCTGCATGCTTTCTACCCCGGGTATTAGTACCGTGCCGTTTTGCGTACCATCATCCGTGTTGTCGCAAAACAACGAGGGTTCATTATTATTCGCGGGATCGGGGGCGATGTAGAACTGATTGTAGGATATCGTGTTCAGAGGCACGCCATTTCCAAGGCAGTCAACCACACTGCCGTCGGCAGTTCCCGGAACACCCAATTTGTCGCTTCCGGCGAAGCGCACAATAAGGGAGTCGCTGCCGTTTGCCGTGCCTGCATCGGTGCCATCGAGAGTTGGGTTGGCAAACACCGCGGTGCTGCCGTTTCCCTTGTAACCCGCCATGCGGATCGCCCGGCTCATGGTCTCAAGGGCGAAACGCGCGTCTTCCTGCATGCGCGACAGATCGTCCTGCGTCTTGTAGGCCTCCCTGTTGCTGAGGAGAACCTGGCCGACTGCCACCGCCAGGATCAACCCGATCAGCAGGGCAATCATGATTTCAATCAGCGAGAAACCTTGCTCGCTTCGAATTCCGGAACTCGATTTCAGGTCTATCTTCATGGTTGGATTTCTTTTCATGGCGTAAAGACTGAAACGAATATCGCACTTGGAGTGCCGCTACGGCTGTCGTCCCACCAGATCTTGATAACGTAGGAATCCGCTGGAGGGCCCGGGTTATTCGTGCAGTAAGTAGCCGGAGCGGCGCCCCCGGAAGTTGGCGGCGTCGGGTTACTCAGTACCGATGTTCTACACACGTGACCTTGACCGAGCGGCAGCACGGTTGCCAGCTTCTGATCCCACAAGTACAGGTCCATCTGCGCCATTTGTTGAGTGGTGCAACCGGCGGTAGTCAGACAATTCGTTGTTTTCACCCCGCCTACTACGGGGTTGTCGTAATAGCCGAGGCCCACGGCGGTTTTGTTTGCGCGCAGATTGTCGGCCATTTCGCGCGCGAGTTGAGTCGCGATGGTCTGATATGTTCCGCTATGCGCGTTGCGAAGACTGACCAATTGCATCCCCGCAAATGCTAGAAAGCCGAACGCGATCACGATGATCGCAATCAAGACTTCGAGCAGCGTGAAACCCTGCATATGACGGAGCGGAACATTATTATTCATGGCGATTCCTATGGACAGGTGTAGCTTGCGGAACTAGCCCTGCCGACGTTGGAAAGCGTTATGCGCCGACCCGTGGTGATTCCGGGACGATCGTCGCAGATATCCAAATTACCTACACTGCTAACCGGCACTCCACTGGGACGGTATCTGATCACGTACGTGGTGCCGCCCCAGGCACCGCCTGTGGCGCTCAGGGTGGCGGTGCCAGAAAGCGAGTCCCTGACCCGCAGAATGGTGTCGCCTGCATTGAATGTGCCGCTTTCGTCGGCATCCACATAAACGAGCCGACCAACTCCCCAATTACTACCGGATACAGCGCAGCTGGTTCCGTTGGAACTAATGCAGACGGCGACTTGAGTGCCCAGCGTGGCGGCCTGGCTGCGCGCGAACGCAAGGTCCGCGAGGACATCGCTTGAAACCGTCCTAATGCGATTGTCTTTAATCGAATTGGTAAATGAGGGAAGCGCAAATGCGCCGACCATCCCAAGGATAGCCACGCCGATCATTAGCTCAATTAGGTTAAAACCCGCTTGATAATTTTTCATAGTGAAAATTAAAATCCCCTTTCAACTGAGCTAATCATAGAGGACTCGTTTCGGTGAAAGCAAACGCAACTGATAAATGGTGTTTTTGTTAGAATAAACGGCATTCTAACTAAAAGGGGTGTGCGACCTGTCACAAGATTTTGTGGTCATTGGAGCAGGAATTATTGGCCTTGCAACAGCGTTGGAACTCGCCAAGCGCGGCGGCAAAGTCACGGTCTTGGAACGGGCGATAGTGGGAGCTGAATCTTCATGGGCAGGCGGCGGCATCCTGTGTGCTTTGCCTCCGTGGAAATATGCGCCCGCGGTGACGCGCCTCACCATGTGGAGCGAGCAGCTATTCCCGAGCTGGGTTGACGAGATCAATTCTGCGACAGGAATTGATCCTGAGTATTACCGCAGCGGCTTGCTTATGCTTCCAGAGTTCGACCGGGATGGAGCTAGAAACTGGTGCCGTGAGCATCTGGTTGAATGTGTACCCGTGCAGTCCACCGACGTTTCCCCCCGTATTTCGCTGGAGGCGGGTGCACTGTGGCTGCCGCAGGTGGCGCAAGTGCGCAATCCACGGCTGATTAAAGCTCTGCGGCGCCGACTTGCGATGGCCAAGGTCAAAGTCATTGAAAACTGCGAGGTCAGCGCGTGGAAAATTTCCCGGCAGCGCCTGGTAGGGGTCGTGACGCCGCGTGGCGAGTTTTCTGCCGCGGGCTATATAGTTTGCGGGGGCGCGTGGAGCAAGCACATTGTTGGTAATTTTACTTTGAACCTTGATATCAAACCGGTGCGCGGGCAAATGCTGCTGCTTAGGACTCAACCCGGTTTTCTCACCAGCATCGTGTTGCAGAATGACAACTATTTCATACCGCGGAAAGATGGCCACATACTGCTGGGCAGCACGGTAGAGCATGTCGGCTTCGACAACAGCGTCACCGACGAGGCGAAAAATCAATTACTGGCCTGGTCTGCGAAACTTTTCCCGCAGCTCAATGAAAGTCTGCTGGTGAGACATTGGGCCGGCTTGCGGCCCGGCTCGCCGGAAAACATTCCCACGATAGATCGTCACCCGCAGTTTGATGACCTATACATTAATAGCGGGCATTTCCGCTACGGCGTGACCATGGCCCCAGGGAGTGCGCGCTTGTTGGTAAACCTAGTGCAGGGGGTATCACAACCGATCGACTGCGGCCCATATGCCTGGCCTCAGGCCTCAAGCGAGATGCATTAGCTTGACCGGATTAGACAAAGTCCAAACCATATATTAGAATTAAGCCTATGAAACAGCAGATATATACGCGCGAGAACATGGCCGCGTTATTACGTAGCCATGGCATAAACCCGACTCACCAGCGGATAGAAATTGCGCATGCCCTGTTTTCGCGGCAACAGCACCTGTCTGCCGACGAGATCCTGGGTATTGTCAATTCCCGACACCCCGAAACGTCCAGGGCCACGGTATACAACACGTTGAACCTTTTTCTGGGAAAAAAATTGGTCCGTGAAGTGATCGTTAACCCGAACAAAGTGTTTTACGATCCAAATACCAGCAATCACCATCACTTTTACAATGTGGATACGGGTTCCCTCACCGATATCGACGCTTCCAACATCAGCGTATCCGGTCTACCCTCTCTACCGCAAGGCACAGAATCGGAAGGCGTTGACATCATCATCCGCATCCGGTCGCAAGCAGCTTCTTAATTTCGGCTCTCGTTGTATAATTTACGCCGAGTTGCTGTTGTAGCTCAGCTGGTAGAGCAACTGATTCGTAATCAGTAGGTCGGTGGTTCGAGTCCACTCAACAGCACCAAATGATCGATGTGCTACTGATTGAAGGTCGGGTTGTATCTCGAAAATTAAATCCTCGGCGATTAACAACGCGATTAGAGTAGAGAGTTAGGCAAAGAGCCTAATGTGGACCCCTAGGAATATAACATTCGCTCACAGCCCTACTCAGGCAAAATTTCTTGGTCTTAAATGTACGCGGTCGCACTGCAATCGAGTTTTCCCGCTTGCGTGCAAATTGCTATTGCAGCAGTGGTGATTCAGCAGCTGCGAGATCAATGCCGGTAATTCGCGCCTTACCGGCCAGAATGCGCAAATATTGCTGGATCGCCTTTTTTCTCACGCGATCAACCAGGAATTCAGCGATGCCGTGTTTGACCATTTCGAACGGCAGCTTGCGGCCTTCGATGCGACGCGCGATCCGCACAATGTGGAAGCCGTAACGCGTCTTGACCAGCCGCGGCAATACGCCGACAGCGGAGGTGTCGAACAGGGCAGCTTCAAACTCGGAAACCGTATCACCCCGACGTACTTGCCCGAGATTTCCTCCTTGCGCACCGGATGGACAATTTGAACAATTTGCTGCCAATTCGGCGAAGCGCCCGGGTTCGGCTACCAGTATCCTGAGGGTTTCTTCGGCCTTCGCGCGAATCGCGTTGAATGGCGCATTGGAAGTGACGGCAAACAGAATATGCGAGGCCTCTAGAATGTCGCCGCTGCGGAAGCGCGAGGAATGGGATTCATAGTACTTGCGGCATTCTGCTTCGCTTGGAACCGGCACGTGGACCTCACGTGCCAGCAACTCCTCGATCGCCGCATCATCGCTCGCCTCATCCCGTCCTGCGGCAAGCCCTGTCTCTCGCGCGCGCTGTAACAACAGTTCCTTGATTGCAAGCGCCCGGCACGCGTCCTCATAAGGAAATGCGCTATCGAAGTGAAACCGCGTTTCGTCCGCGATGGTCGCCTCCGGAATTTCCACATCGTTAACGCTGATTGGCATAGCCTGTCTGCGGCCTTACTTGCTGCGCACCACCTGGTAGGCGCGAGTCACGTAGCCCAGTGCGGCAAATCCGCTCCAAACGTGAACCAGACGGGAAAATGGGAACAGCAGGAATAATGTCATGCCGAAAAACAAATGAATCTTGTAGATCAGCGGGGCCGGAACAAGCACCGCTGCCGCACCTGCGTGAAACGTGACGATGTGTTGCGCCCATTGGCTCAGCAAGAGCATCACGCTGCCGTCCAGATGGCGGCTCGAGACGAATATGCTAACCAAACCAAGCAGCAGCGTGGCCAGTATCCAGAACAGGACCACAAAGTCCATGATGTTGCTGGTTGCGCGGAGGCGCGGCTCGCCCAGCCGCCGGTGGATGAGCAGCAGTAATCCAACCAGACACATTAACCCCGCGATACCACCGGAGATCATCGCCAGCAACTGTTTTGCCTGGGCGGTTATCAGGACCTCGTACACCGAGTGCGGAGTCAGCAGACCGACCAGGTGGCCGAAGAAAAGGAACAGTATCCCGATATGGAACAAATTGCTTCCCCATCGCAACTGGCCGCGCCGGAGCAATTGGCTGGATTCGCTTCTCCAGGTGTACTGCTCACGGTCAAAGCGAACCAGACTGCCGAGCAGAAATATCGCCAGGCAGATGTACGGATAGATGCCGTACAGGAATCCTTGGAGGTAAGCACTCATGGTCACGCCTCGTTCGTGTTGTCCGCTTCTCGCGAAGGCCGTTTTGGATAGAAATGGATCACGCTTTGGTCCTGCCCAGGTTGCGCGCCGCCGCCGAGAAAGGTCACAGGCTCCTCAATCCAGGTACGATCCAGCGCTTCCGGCGACGTATCATCGGTCACGGTTGTATCCATTAGCAGTTTCTCGGGCCGGCGTTCACCCGCGATCCTGAGCAGCGCGACGATCAACGCCGCGTAGCTGCTGTATCGCTTGGAAAGGGTCGCACCGATAACCTGCAGTATGTGAGAGATATCGCCTAGCTTCTCACGCACCTCGTCCTGCGCACACGTCGCCAGAAATTCCAAATAGACCGGCAGATAATCAGGCAGCTGGTTCGTGTCAAGCATGAGACCGCGAGAGGCGTACAGTTCTCGCAGATCGACCATCGCCTGCCCGCGGTCGCGCGATTCGCCGTGCACATGTTCGAACAGGTTGAGCGAAGTCGACCGGCCACGGTCAAACAGCTCGACGAAAGCTTCCTGCGCGTCAAGCAGGTCTGCATCGCGCAGCCGAGAGATGAGAGCGGAAATTGCGTCGAAATCGGCTGCAATTGCTCTGTCTTCGGCAAGCACTTGTTCAATTTCATCCAATGCGCCAACGAGCTCCGCATCCGGGTATTCAAGTAGCGCGGCAATCGCTTTCAGCGTACGATTCATGGCGCCGCTCTAATCGGAATAGTTTTCTTCTTGCCGCCGAACAGACTCGCGGTCGACCGCCCGTCCGAGCAACCGTTGCCAAAGGAGAAGCCGCAGCCGCCGCGCAGGTCGAAAGCGTTTTCTGCATACTCGCGGTGGGTCGTAGGAATCACGAATCGGTCTTCGTAGTTGGCAATCGCCAAATACCGGTACATTTCCTCGACCTGCGCCATGCTCATGCCCACCTGCGTCAAAACTTCCATGTTTTGACGTTTTTCAACGTGGCGCTCGCGCATGAAAGCGCGCATCGCGAGCATGCGCTCAAGAGCGCTCGCCACAGGCTTTTCATCCCCCGCGGTGAGCAGGTTGGCGAGATATTTAAGCGGAATGCGCAGCGATTTCACGTCGGGGAGCACGCCGTTCCCGTCAAGCTGCCCGCTCGCCGCCGCGGAATTTATGGGGGACAGGGGCGGTACGTACCATACCATCGGCAGCGTGCGGTACTCGGGGTGCAGCGGAAAAGCGATTTTCCAGTCCATCACCAACTTATAGACGGGAGATGCTTGCGCCGCCTTGAGCCAAGCTTCAGGTACACCATCCTTGCGTGCCTGCTCGATCACCGACGCCGAAAACGGATCCATGAACAGATCAAGCTGCGCATGATATAAGTTCTTCTCCTCGGCAACACTTGCCGCCTGTTCGATGCGGTCGGCGTCGAACAGGAGCACGCCGAGATAGCGAATGCGGCCGACACAGGTCTCCGAGCATACAGTGGGTTGTCCGGCCTCGATGCGCGGGTAGCAGAAAATGCATTTTTCTGCCTTGCCGGTCTGCCAGTTGTAATAAATCTTCTTGTAGGGGCAGCCCGATACACACATGCGCCAGCCACGGCACTTATCTTGGTCGATCAGCACAATGCCGTCCTCTTCGCGTTTATAAATCGATCCCGATGGGCAGGCCGCAACACATGACGGATTGAGGCAATGCTCGCAGAGGCGCGGCAGATACATCATAAAGGTGTTTTCGAACTGGCCGTAGATATCCTTTTGCACCTCATCGAAGTTGTAATCGCGGCTGCGCTTATCGAATTCGCCGCCAAGTATTTCTTCCCAGTTCGGCCCCCATTCAATTTTGTCCATGCGTTGGCCGGTGATTAGCGACACCGGACGCGCGACCGGTGCGGCCCGCGACTCAGGCGCGGTGTGCAGGTGCTCGTAGTCGAAAGTAAACGGCTCGTAGTAATCGTCGATTTCCGGCAAGTCGGGATTGGCAAAGAGGTTGGCCAACACGCGCCATTTGCCGCCGATGCGCGGTTCGATGCGGCCATTTGCCTTGCGTCGCCAGCCGCCATTCCAGCGCTCCTGGTTTTCCCAGTCTTTCGGGTAGCCGATTCCGGGCTTCGTCTCGACGTTGTTGAACCAGGCGTATTCCATGCCTTCACGGGACGTCCATACGTTCTTGCACGTTACCGAGCACGTATGGCAGCCGATGCACTTGTCGAGATTCAGCACCATGCCGATCTGCGCGCGAATTTTCATCCCAGTTTCCCTCGATTCATTTACACTTCCGCCTTAACCGGCACTGGCTCTGCCGCAGAATCGAGCCAGTCGACCTTGTTCATTTTGCGGACAATTATAAATTCGTCGCGATTTGAGCCGACCGTGCCGTAATAATTGAAACCGTAAGCTAGCTGCGCGTATCCGCCGATCATGTGAGTGGGCTTCGGGCAAGTCCGCGTCACGGAATTATGGATGCCACCGCGCGCATGAGTGATCTCGCTGCCGGGCACGTTGACTATTTTTTCCTGCGCGTGGTACATCAGAACCATCCCCTGCGGCACGCGTTGACTCACTACCGCACGCGCGGTAAGCGCACCGTTCAGGTTATAGGCTTCGATCCAGTCGTTGTCGACAATGCCTGCAGTGCGCGCATCAACCTCGCTTATCCAAACGATCGGTCCGCCACGCGATAAAGTGAGCATGATGAGATTATCGGTGTAAGTGGAATGTATGCCCCATTTCTGATGCGGCGTGATGAAATTAAGCACGACCTCTGGATTGCCGTTGGAGAGCTTGCCGAGCAGAGGCTTCACCGTTTTGGTGTCGATCGGGGGCTTGTATACGCACAGTGCCTCGCCAAACGCACGCATCCACGGATGATCCTGATAGAGTTGCTGGCGACCTGTCAGGGTGCGCCATGGGATCATCTCATGCACGTTGGTGTATCCGGAGTTGTAGCTCACCTGCTCGGATTCGATTCCGCTCCATGTCGGCGAAGAAATGATTTTGCGCGGTTGCGCAACCAGATCGCGGAAACGGATCTTGTCGTCCTGGCGCGGCCGGGCAAGATGTGTGTGCTCGCGACCTGTCAGTTCGGACAGCGCCGCCCATGCCTTTACTGCGACCTCGCCATTGGTTTCCGGCGCAAGCGACAAAATCACCTCCGCGGCGTCAATGTCGGTTTCGATTCTCGGCAACCCTTGCGTAACTCCGGGCTCGGTCACCGTATGATTTAAACTGGCGAGCAGGCCTACCTCCTGTTCAGTGTTCCACGCGATGCCTTTTCCGCCATTCCCGACTTTGCTCATCAGCGGACCGAGTGCCGTAAACTTCTTATAGGTATTCGGATAATCCCGTTCCAGCACGACGATGTTGGGCATGGTCTTACCTGGTAGCGGTTCGCAATCGCCTTTTTTCCAGTCCTTGACTTCGAACGGCTGAGCGAGTTCGTTCGGCGTATCGTGCAGCGTCGGCACCAGAACAACGTCACGTTCGACGCCCAAATGTCCCGCAGCAAGTTCCGAGAATTTCGCGGCGATGCCCTTGTAAATATCCCAGTCACTGCGTGCCTGCCACACTGGGTCCACGGCCGCGGAAAGCGGATGGATAAACGGGTGCATATCGGAGGTATTGAGATCGTTCTTTTCGTACCAAGTCGCAGTCGGCAGCACGATGTCGGAATAGAGGCACGTGGTCGACATGCGAAAGTCCAGTGTCACCAGCAGATCGAGCTTGCCCTCCGGCGCCGGGTCGCGCCACGTCACGTCTCGAGGCTTTTCTCCGCCGACTTCGCCCAGATCCTTGCCCTGTACGCCATGCTGGGTCCCGAGCAGATGCTTAAGGAAATACTCATGCCCCTTGCCGGACGAGCCGAGCAAATTGGAACGCCAGACGAACAGGTTGCGCGGAAAGTTAATCGGATTGTCCGGATCGTCGCACGCGAGCTTAAGCTTCCCGCTTTTGAGTTGCGCCACCAGATACTCCTTGATTTCGGTGCCGGACGTTGCCGCATCCTTCGCAACATGTAGCGGGTTCGCTTGCAACTGGGGCGCGGAGGGCAGCCAGCCCATGCGCTCTGCACGCACATTGAAATCGATGAGGCTGCCGGCGTAATCCCCGGTATTCGCCAGCGGCGAAAGTATTTCCGATACCGACAACTGTTCATAACGCCACTGGTCGGTATGCGCGTAAAAGAACGAGGTGCTATTGATCTGGCGCGGCGGGCGGTGCCAATCCAACGCAAACGCGAGCGCAGTCCAGCCGGTTTGGGGCCTCAGTTTTTCCTGCCCGACATAATGTGCCCACCCACCGCCCGACTGCCCGACGCAGCCGCACATCACCAGCATATTAATAATGGCGCGGTAATTCATGTCCATGTGGTACCAATGGTTCATCGCTGCGCCGATTATCACCATGGATTTGCCCTGCGTTTTGTCGGCGTTATCCGCGAACTGGCGTGCGATCGCGATCACCTGCTCGCGCTTGACCCCGGTGATGCGCTCCTGCCAAGCCGGCGTATACGGAACGTCGTCGTCGTAGGACTGGGCGACATTAGTGCCACCCAGACCGCGGTCAAGTCCGTAGTTCGCGGCGAGCAAATCAAACACGGTCGCCACGTAATGTTCGCCATCCGCAAGCACAAGCTTCTTCACTGCCACGTTGCGTTTCAGTATCTCGTCATGAGCGCTTGCCGTAAAATGCTCGTGCGCTTTGCCGCCAAAATAAGGAAATGCGACCGGTACCAGTTCGTCGTGCTCGTCAAGTAGCGTCAATCGCAACTTTATAGAATTGCCGGCGGCATCTTTCTCCTCCAGGTTCCACTTTCCCTTTTCGCCCCAGCGGTATCCGACACTGCCGCGCGGCGACACGGGATTGCCTGACAACTCGTCGAACCCGACGGTCTTCCACTCTGCATTGTTGGTCTGGCCCAGACGGTCGGTAAAATCGGCGGCGCGAAGCAGGCGCTCGGGCACCCAGGCGTCGCCGTGCTTCACCAAGCGCACCAGCATCGGCATGTCGCTGTAGCGGCGGCAATAGTCCTCGAAATAGGCGCTCTTTCGCGCAAGGTGATACTCCTTAAAAATCACGTGTCCCATGGCCATCGCCAGCGCCGCGTCGGTGCCTTGCTTGGGATGCAGCCATAAATCGCACAGCTTGGCGACTTCTGAATAATCGGGTGTCACGGCAACAGTCTTGGCTCCCTTGTAACGCACCTCGGTAAAGAAGTGGGCGTCCGGTGTGCGTGTCTGCGGCACGTTTGATCCCCAAGCGATAATAAATGTCGAGTTATACCAGTCGGCCGATTCCGGAACATCGGTCTGCTCACCCCATGTCTGCGGTGAAGACGGCGGCAAATCGCAATACCAGTCATAGAAGCTCATGCAAACGCCGCCGATTAGCGACAGGTAGCGGCTGCCCGCCGCGTACGACACCATCGACATCGCCGGAATTGGCGAGAACCCGATCACGCGGTCCGGGCCATATTTCTTCACCGTGTAGACATTGGCCGCCGCAATGATTTCGTTGATCTCGTCCCATGACGATCGCACAAAGCCGCCGAGTCCGCGCACCGACTGATAAGACTTGAGTTTTTGCGCATCTTCAACGATTGAAGCCCAGGCCTCGACCGGCTGCAAGCTCTCGCGCGCCGCACGCCACAATCTAAGCAGCCGGCCGCGCACCATGGGATATTTCAGACGGTTGCCGCTGTACAAATACCAGGAATAGCTTGCGCCACGCGAGCAGCCGCGCGGCTCGTGGTTCGGCATATCAGGGCGCGTACGCGGATAATCGGTCTGCTGCGTTTCCCAAGTAACGATGCCGCCCTTGACGTAGATCTTCCAGCTGCATGAACCGGTGCAGTTGGTACCATGAGTAGATCTGACAATCTTGTCGTGCTGCCAGCGCTTTCGGTAACTCTCTTCCCAAGTTCGGTCTTCGTTGGTAACCACTCCGTGGTTGCCCGAGAAAGAACTTTGCTCCTTGGTGAAGAACATCAGTCGATCGAGAAGATGACTCATCCTTGTCTCTCTTTAATGGGTGTAGTCTCGCACCACAATCACATTCGCATAGCGACGGCCTCTCAGTTTCTTGTCGCAACAGAAGCCTTGGCACCGGAAGGCGCTACAAACCTGGATTCAGATTTGATGAATCCGTATGACACAGCTATCGCCGCTGCCGCCAGCACCACGTAGACAAAAAAGCCGTTCGCATACCCTTTGGGGCCCAGAATATCGACAAAACCGCCCAGGACTGGTGGGATCACAAATCCGCCGAGTGCCCCGAGACCCCCCACCCAGCCCGCCGCGCCGCCCACTGCGTCAGGAACGTATTTGGGTACCATCTTGAATACCGCCGCGTTGCCGATTCCCATTCCGACGGCAATGAGAAGCTCGCCTGCTAGGTTCACGGCAAACTGCGTGGATACCGTCAGCAGAATTGCGCCCACTAAAACAACCGCAAATGCTGCTATCGCGACGCGCTCGCCACCTTTGGACTCTGAAATTATTCCTCCGTACACTCGAATGATCGCAGCCAACAGGGAGAAGCCGACCCCGCCCAGAACCCCGGCCATCTTCACGCTCATATGGTGCAAGTTGATCCAATAGCTGGGAAACCAGGCGGTAAGAGCGAGAAAACCACCGAAAGAAATGAAATACAGGAATACCAGGCCCCAGGTACGTTGCTCCTCGGCCGCAATCCACAATGCATGCCACACTGATTCTTTTGGAAACAATTCTTGGCCGCACTGACGAGCCACGTCCTTCGCCTCCTCTACCGGGATTCCCTTTTTACGCAGCTGGAAAAAATAGGCGTCCTTGGCGAGCCAGGCGTAAATGATCGTTCCGGCCAGTAGAAAAATGAACCAGGCGAGATAAGAACCGGTTATACCCCATCCCGCGATCGCAAAAGGAAGCAGCAACGTGAAGATTCCCGGGGCGAGGTTACCGATGCCGCCATATGTCCCAAGCATGGTGCCTTGGCGGTTCTGAGGGAACCAGTAGGAAACCTGCGGAATGCCCACAGAAAACGATGCGACGCCACAGCCGCTCATGAACCCGAACAGCAGAATCAACGGATACACAGCGATTGTCATATCGCTAACGCTGTACAGAATGTATACGAGTCCCCACATACCGACCAAGGACGCGCCGAATAAACTCAGCATTGGCAATCGACCGCCCCCTTTGTCCACCCACGCGCCAAAAGGTATGCGCAGAAGCGAACCCGTCAACTGCGGTGCTGCGACGAGCAACCCAAGCAGAATCCCTGAGATATGCATCGAGCTTTGAAAATAATGTGCCGCCGGACCGTAAAGCGCGACTGCAGCGAAACCAATGAAAAACCCCCACGTGGCCATAATGAGTCCGTGTTTCGGTGTGGCCTGCAACCCGTAACGTTCCCTCAGTACCTCAATATTCGTGGACGCCATTTGCCACCTCGCGTTTGTGTAGCCGCCATATCGGCAGGGCTAAAGTTCCAGG
>DATIXX010000018.1 GCA_035518095.1 Burkholderiales bacterium
TTGAAGCGCAGAACCGGCTAGGATATGCAGTCAATGCTATTGAATTTTCTTGTTTGTGTCATCAGGCAGACGACTTGCTCCTTGGTTTGCTGGCTGTGCTAAAAGAAGCGGCACGGCGGCAACTCAGCGGTACTCGCCCCGGTATGTTATGCGCGTTTATCCCCGGCATTACAGATTTTAGAGGCCTCGAGCGGAACAGCGCGATAGCAAATATGACGGGTATGCTTTTTGATGACAAACGACACGACCACATAGCCGCCGTCGGATACTCATCGGGCGCCAGACTTTCATCACGCAGTGACGTAATAGGGAATTACCCAGCACTTATTTTCAAAAACCCTAATTGCAGATTTCCAGAGGCATCGCAATTTCGTTTCTTAGACGAACCCATAGTGACGTAATTTAGCGTAAGCTGGGCAACCGAACCGTGCTCGAACCCTGTCTAATATTTTATAACCTCGTGGCTATCCAAGAGGCTTCGCGATAGGGAATCAACCGAAAGTATTTGACATGGATTTCTACATTACTCTTATCGAACCAATAATATGCGTGATTCCTGGTACTGGACTTTTAATCCGTTGGTCGGCGGTTCGAATCCGCCACGACCTACCAACTCCAAGTTCCTCTGCATTTGGAATTGCTTGCAATGCCAGCTAAGACGGGGACGCACTAAATATAACTGCCTCTTGGCCATTGGCGCTGGGCTCATAATTCCAGCTAACAGGCTAAAATTTGCCCTGGGAGGTTTGCTGCACTGAAACCGCGCCGCATTTATAACTTACACGGAAACAAATAGCCGAAATGGAATTAGTTGAGCGTGTTGATCATATCGTGCTCACGGTGCGCGATATTGAAGTGATGGCACATTTTTACGAACGGGCGCTAGGCTTGCAAAGAGATTTCTTTCACGGCCCCGAAGGACAACCGCGGCATGCATTACGGTTCGGCAATCAAAAAATCAATCTCCAGGATCGGGCTACTGAGACGCCAACAAAAGCGCGGGTTCCGACATTCGGCTCCGGTGATTTTTGTTTAATTGCCGCAATACCGCTTGAGCAGGTTATTGCACATCTTGAGAGGGAGCAAATTCCTATTGAAGCCGGCCCGGTATCGCGCAGGGGCGCGCTGGGGGCTGTTCGCTCAGTCTATTTTCGGGACCCGGATGGTAATTTGGTAGAGGTCGCGGAGTATGTGAACGCGTAAATGGCGAAGGGGCGGATTGAGGGATGCATTGGTATTGGAGCCGTCACGCAATGACGCACCCTTGCAGTTATGAACAGAACAAGAACATCCAGCAGTGATTTGACGTCTGCCTTCGTTAACTGTAGTTGTCAAAGAATATCTGCAATGGCCAAGAAATCGATTTATACGTGCAACATCAGGTGTCACTGCGGCGCGCCCGAGAATGCGTGATACCGTGCTCCTGGGGTTTGAGCCGAAGCAATCATTGAGAAACAGCTCGCATTAAACGCTATTACCCAAAGCACAAGGTGAATACCCCGTTTCCTCAATCCGTCTATTTTGCCGGCTTCCCGCGTAAGTCCGGCGCGATCTCCGACCTTGCCGCCCGGCTGCAAAAGGAAATTCGCGGCGACGTTTTGTTTGACGACGCATCCCGCGGCCGCTATTCGACCGACGCCTCGATTTACCAGATTATGCCCGTCGGCGTAGTCGTGCCGCGTGATGAATTCGACGTGCGAATTGCGCTTCAAATCGCGCGCGAATTCAAAATTCCGATTTTGCCGCGCGGCGCCGGCACCAGCCAGTGCGGACAGACTGTGGGCGAAGCCCTGGTGATCGATCACAGCAAGTGGTTAAACGGGATCATTGACTTCGACAAGGAAGCCGGCACGGTCACTGTGGAGCCGGGTGTCGTGCTGGATCACTTGAATACCTGGCTCAAGCCCCATGGACTGTGGTTTCCGGTTGACGTATCGACCTCTGCGCAGGCAACCATCGGCGGAATGGCGGGCAACAATTCCTGCGGCACGCGTTCCATAGAATACGGAAACATGGCGCATAACGTCATCGGCATAGACGCAATTCTCGCCGATGGCACGCAAGCTCATTTCGGTCTGCTGCAAGAGTTCAGTAGATCGGAACGTCTGCGTCGTCTTGCGGAAGGGTTGGCAGCCATCGCGACGCGCCAGAGAAGCGAAATCGAGCGCAACGTGCCCAAGGTGCTGCGCCGCGTCGGCGGCTATAACATCGACATTTTCCACCCGCAAAGCGAGCGTCCTTACACGTCTGATAATTCGGTGAACCTCGCTCACCTGCTGGTTGGTTCGGAAGGAACGCTAGCCTACTCGAGCTGCATCAGGCTTAAGCTTGCTGCAGTTCCAAAGCACAGGACATTGGGTGTAGTCAATTTCCCGAGTCTGTACCAAGCCATGAAACTCACGCAGCAAATCGTCAAGTTGAGTCCCTGCGCGGTGGAATTGGTGGACCGCACCATGATCGACTTGTCGAAGCGCAATCCTGCATTCCGCGCAGTTATCGAGCGTGCCCTGATCGGCGAACCGGAAGCGATCCTTTTGGTCGAGTTTGCCGGCCCGGACAAGGAAGCCTTGGTGCGAAAGCTCAAAGAGCTTACTACGTTGATGAGCGATCTTCGATTGCCTGGAAGCGTAGTTGAACTGAGCGACGCCGGTGCTCAAAAAGAGCTTTGGGAAGTGCGCAAGGCGGGGCTCAACATCATGATGAGCATGAGAGGCGATGGCAAGCCGGTATCCTTTATTGAAGACTGCGCTGTTCCGCTCGAGCATCTTGCTGAATACGTGGACCGGTTGACGCAGATATTCCTCAAGCACAAAACCAAAGGGACCTGGTATGCCCACGCCAGCGTTGGCACGCTTCACGTCCGGCCGATTCTCGATATGCGCCGCGACGGGGCGCAGAAGATGCGCGCCATTGCCGAGGAAGCGGCGGCATTGGTACGCGAGTACAAGGGCGCTTACTCGGGCGAACATGGAGACGGCTTGTGCCGCGGCGAATGGATTGCCTGGCAGTTCGGCCCTCGTCTGAGCCAAGCTTTCGAAGAGATCAAGCAACTATTCGATCCGGAGAATCTATTTAATCCGGGCAAGATCGTGCGCACGCCGCGAATGGATGACCTGTCGTTATTGCGTTCGCCGCCGAGTTATCGGGTGCAGCGCTTCACACCTAAGCTCAATTGGTCTGCGTGGAACGTGCAACGTGATCCGATCAGTGAAAAAGAAACCGCGCCAGGCAGCGGCGAAGACCCAGCCGGCGGATTCGCTAAGGCGGTTGAGATGTGCAACAACAATGGTCATTGCCGCAGGTTTGATGCCGGCACTATGTGCCCGAGTTACCGGATTACCAAGGACGAGCAGCATCTGACGCGTGGACGCGCCAATACGCTGCGCCTTGCGCTCTCCGGGCAATTGGACGAACGCAATTTAGCAAGTGAGGCCGTCAAGGAATCGCTTGACCTTTGTGTTTCGTGCAAAGGTTGCAAACGCGAATGCCCGACCGGGGTCGATATCGCGAAAATGAAAATAGAATTTCGGGCCGCCTATGCGCGAGAGCATGGCGTTACAGCACGCGACAGGCTGATCGCGTATTTGCCGCGTTATGCTCCGGTTGCGTCCCGGTTTCGCTGGTTGCTCAACCTACGCAATCGCGTGCATATGCTCGCTGCCATGCAAGAAAAACTGTACGGCATTTCCGCTACGCGGAAGCTGCCGCGTTGGGAATTGCCGTTTAGCGCCGCTAGGAAGTCGTCCAGCGGACCCTTAGTCGAAGGCAAGGAAGTGCTGCTATTTGTCGATACTTTCAACAATTATTTTGAGCCCGAAAACGCATTCGCTGCCAAGCGCGTCCTGGAAGCGCTCGGTTACCGCATACATTTATCGTGTGCAAAAAAATTTGGCAGCCGGCCGTTGTGCTGCGGGCGGACTTTTCTCGCTTGCGGCCTGGTGGACGAAGCCAAAGTCGAGGCAAAACGATTACTCGACGCACTATTGCCGTATGTTAAACGAGGGATTGCCATCGTAGGTCTCGAACCATCTTGTTTGTTGACCGTGCGTGACGAGTTTCTTCAGTTCGGTTATGGAGAAGATGCAATTCGACTCTCCGAGAAAGCTTATCTTTTCGAAGAGTTCATGGTGCTGGAACATGCAGCGGGACGAATCGCGCCGGTTTTTAAACCACTGCCACAAAAACGCGCGTTACTACATGGCCATTGCCACCAAAAAGCATTCGACGCAATAAATCCGATACAACAAGTCTTGGGCTGGATTCCGCAGTTGGACACTGAACTGATCGAATCGAGCTGCTGCGGCATGGCTGGCAGCTTCGGCTACGAAGCAGAACACATCGAAGCCTCGCTGCAAATGGCGGAATTGTCGCTTTTTCCCCGCATTCGCAGCAGTGACTCCAATACCCTGCTGATAGCGGACGGCATAAGCTGCCGCTATCAAATTCAAGATGGCCTCGGTCGCGAAGCGTTACACCTTGTCCGGGCGCTCGACATAGCGCTCACGCGCAGACAATTAGCGCCGAAATAAACCGTTTAATCGTTGCTATCCGCTGCGAACGCGGTACGGCGCATGCAGTTAAAAATGGACTGCAAAATTTAACTTCGTTGTATTATGATTTGTGGACTACAGCTCGTTCTATCTTCGGTAAACTGGGAGTTCAGAATGGCAAAAATAAATAGTTCCATAGTGCTCGTTTCAGTAATGTACCCCTTGATTTTTCTCGGATTAGTTGGAAAAGCTGCAGCCGACGGCCAGCAGCCATCCTTATCTGTTGCCGCAACCGGTTCTTCCCAAGCAGGCGACGATATCTTTGGAGACAGCCTGGCCTATCACACGCCACTTGCCGGAGAACCTTATCACACCATCTTCATGGGGGAACCGGTCAATATTCCCGCCAGGAACCGAGGTGATGTCACCTCCTTGACTGTCGGTGGCAGTTACTATACTCCGAGACAGGGGAGCACGGCCTTTCAGCCCATCGGCGCGGGGTACATCCTGCGGGACGAGGAGGATTGGCGCACTCGCGACGTTATAAGCGTCTTTGTTAATAGCCTGGAATACGACAGGAATTTGGACCCAGCCCATAACCTCGAACTGGTGACCCTCTTTGAGAATAATACGATCCCGGTAGCCCAAAAGTTAACCTTGAACAATCAGGAAATAAATGCGACGTCGCTGAAATATGGAACGATCCTCGCTTCGATCGGCCCAGGGCTTCGGTACAATGTGGCTCCTTTTCAAGTCGACAATAACCTGAGGCTTCAGCTCTTGGGGCGTGTAGGTTATTTTTACGACCGCAGGACGGGGGACACGTCGCCAGACTATAAACTGCCACCCGACACGATGCTCTTCGGCGCAAAATTTCGGGCGCGCTATGACGGGATGCGCCGCAATCTTTTGGAACTACCGCATACCGGATTCGCAGGCGGATTGGACATAGATTATACAGACCGCAATCATTGGTCCGATTCTGGAATTCCCGGTGTTGGAGAGAGGACCCAGGATCAAGCCCAGCGGTATGCCATGGGTTCCGCGTATATCGTGGGTGTTACCGGCATTCCGGGACTTTCTGAGAAAAACCGGGTTCTCGCCAGCTTTCACGGCGGCGGGATGGATAAGCATAGCACCGACCGATTTAATGCCTTTACGATCGGCGGCGGACCGCTTCCCTCTGAATCCGACGACCTGTACCGCCCTGACTACCCCGGCACCATGTTCAACGACATATATGTGTCGGACTATGCCTTAACAGCAGTGGAATACCGGCGTGAGCTTACGTTTTTCATGTATCTGCATTTGCGCGGCTCGTTCATTTGGGCACATCAGGCTGAGGTCTCGAACACCGGTCAGGTTGTCTTTGCGGCCGACCGTGGTCAAGCGGCGACCGTCGGGTTGGATAGTGGATTTTTCTGGAATTCGGAGGTGTATCTGGACTTTTCGCATGATACCGGTTTCATCAGATTTGGCAAACCTGGGAACTCAATCACCTTTACCTGGAACAAATCTCTTTGAGGGCAGCAAAACCGGAACGACCAGTTTGTTGGCCTTCAAGGCCATAGACCTGTCAAATTAAACTCGTCACAAGCTGCAGCAATCAGCGATTCATCATGGGGACGACTTGGTTCTGAAGCCACGCTGGTTGCGTCGTGTGGAATGAATGCCCTGGCACCCTCGGCGTATTTATAAATCGCGTGGGCCGGACGCGCGGCCGTCGCGGATAATGCCGAATGAAATACCCCGGCGCGTAATAATAGCCTGGATAAAGGTACTCACTCTCGACCGGAGTTGCCGCGGGCTCCGCTGCATACTCGCCGACGTAGCGCTCGGATTCAACTTGGCTTTCCAGTTGGTCCACCTTTTGTCGCAGATAGCCGACTTCGGATTTTACCTTTAACATCTCGAGCTCCTGCGGCGTGCCGGTCTCAATGACCGACAATCGTGTGGAATTCAGATCTAATTCCTTTGCTTTGCCGTTGGCGGGAGCCTGGTTGGTATAGTTGACGACACCGTTTTCATCGACCCACTTGTAGATCTGGGACGATGCTGGCGCCGCGACAAGCGCCGCTAGCAACACAAAACCTAAATTTAGTAATCTGGCCATATCGTTTTAAAAAGCGCAGGCAATTAATCTACACCCATATGATGGATGCGGACAAAATTATTTGTAACACAGCATTACAGTTCGAGCCCGATCTTCAAAATTCAATGGCTTGAAGAGATGTATCGAAGCTTTGACATTTAGTCACTCCGAGCGTTTCTTCTCGGTCTCAAGTTTTAATTCTGCTTTTTCCAGCTCGAGTCGGGATTGAACGCGGTCATTTTGCCGGCAATTGACGCAGTGTTCTTGCCCAGGTCTTTCTCGTAAACCACACCGTCCTGATTGACGATGAAACTCATAATGCCGGACGCGCGATAACGCGCCGGGTAAGCCAGCAGGCCAAAACCAGCCAGCATTTCGCCGTCGACGAGATAATCACGTGCTCCACCCGGCGCGTCCTGTCCCTGTCTGGTGAGTATCTTGTAATAGTAGCCGTGGTAGGGTGCATGGGCCGCGAACGAGGTGCGTCCGTAGCCCTCATTCGCGGCCGCCGCAAGCAGCGGCCCGAGCGGGCTTTTCTGTTCGTCGCCCGCTGTTTCCCAATAAAGCCCGTCGCGCTTGCCCGGCGTGCTTACCAGCCTACCCGCATACTTCGGAACGCCCGCGCCTTCCGGGTCTTGCGCCGAGTAATCGCGTTCGGCATCAACGATCGCAAGGCAGACCTGTACTGCCGCCAGTTCATTGCGCCCAATGCGGCGGTTCAGAATTTCCCGTTCGCCCTGTTTGGCGTCGAAGTGCCAGGCGCCATTGGATTTCACCAGCGGGATAGGCATCGGCCACTCGTCTTTGCCCACTACGAGCACCGCGTTAGCCTCGCCGTGAAGCTCGATTCTGTTGGCGGTCTCATAGGCGGTGACAAACTTTTCTCGATTTTGCTGGTCCTGGACAGGATCGCCTGAACTAATGAGTTTGCCGCTATGGGGACCCAACACTTCGCGTAGTGAGCGCTGATCGTTTGCTTCGACTGCGCTGACCAAGGCGGACACCGCTTCTTCGGGAGAGGCAAAGTTTTTCTGCGGTACTCCAGCGGCTATTGCAACGGGTGCCAGCTTGAGAAGCGTCAAACCACAAATCAATCCACACCACAACCAAAGACCGAGCGCCCACCAATTTTTTTTATTCCAGATTCTCATAATCGCCTCAACGCGGTTTATATGAAAGGTCTCGAATAGTCGGATTTTTCTAGCGACGGATTGTTCCGCCACCGCCCGGGCTGCCGGCCGGATGCGGCGCAACTACGTTGCCTTGCGGATGCCCCGCCGGAACATGACCTGGCGAAGGTGCCCCCGGAATACTGGGCCTCGGGGCCGCGGGCTGAAAGCTCTCACGACCGCGGGCGCTGTAATTGCGCACCCGCGCCCCATCGCCAATGTCCTGAAATGCGTTGGGCCGCTGCGTGATTGGCGCACCGCGATGCGCAGGAATGCGATGCGTTTCCATGCGGCTGGTAGAGGGCAGCGGCGCGTTCGAGCGTCCGGGCACCGTGGTTGCCTGCCTGGGAGCAGTGCTGCCGACAATGGATCTGGTATTGCCATGTTGTTCCAGTGACTGGTTGGGCGATATTGCACCGCCTCCGCGCGGGTTTTGCTGCACAATATGCCCTGGGGACCCCTGTGAGGGCGACGCATAGCCGCGGAATTCTCGGCGCGTATCAGGTGCCTGGCTCGTGTGGCCGAATTCTTGGCGCAACGCGATACTCCTGTAAGGAACGCCGCGGCGGTGGATCGGATCGTGTTTCCACGCGACACCCGCGTTCGTAGAATTGACAACGCGATAGATGCTCATTTGCCTGCTAACATAGGTGTTGTAATTAAAGTAGGAGTTGTTCACTCGCGTGACATTGATACTGCGGGCGTGCCAGTTGCAGGCGCCGAAAAAGAAATGCGGCGGGACCCGAACCGGTAAGCCATAGAAGAAACCGACGGTAATTACCGGGCCGACATAATATCCTGGCCACGGCCCCCAATAGACCGGCGGATATGCAGGCCACCACCACGGCCCGTATATTAAAGTTGGATCGTAATATGGCACATAAACAGCGTAAGGATTCGCGGGCTCAATCGCGATGTCCTGCCCCTCAGGCTCCACGTCGATTTCATCCGAGGATTCCAGATTGCCTGCGTCATATGCGCGCCGCCGCAATTTCTGTATCGTGTCCATCACCTGCGCCTCTTGGGACAGGAAAGCATCGCCCAGCCTTTCCATCCAATTGAGTTTCTCGTCCATCATCTGGATGATCTGCGGAAACGCGACAAGTGATTTGACACTCGGATCCCAATCATTCTGTGCTACTGCATTCACAGCCTGCTCGCCCTTAAGATTGGGATTTGCCCTAGACCAGCGCGCGGCCTCTACGATTTCCAGCGGATACGTCGCCGCCATCAAAATCTGCGAGAGCAGCGCATCCGGATAAAGCGCGATCGGTGCCAGCATTTGATCAAGATCCTGTTGCGAGAACACGGGCTGGACTGCTTCCGGCATTGGAGGCGCAGCGCTGCCCTCCGGCGGGGAAGTTTGCGCGGGCGCCATCGATGTCCAGAAAAGCGCAATCGAGAGGCAATAAATCCTCAGTTTAACCGCTGTTCTCATCCTCATGCTTTAGAGCGGATCGCGCATAGCCCGTTCTGAAAGTCCGTTAGTCGGCCCTATCCACGGAGAGCGCGATCGTCATTGTGACTATACGCCCCTTGTTCCCACTTTTTGCAAAACGATGCGGAAGTGCGATTGGTTGACTGCATAAGGACACCAAGTAAGGAATTCCAACGGGGCCTAATGCAAACTTTCGTTGGGGCATCACTCTGGCGGTTCGATTACGCACTGTGTTTAGATATAACGACCTTTAGTGACGTATTTGTGGCAACGTTACTCTTTTTGATACGGTGCGGCCGTGCTATATAGCAAGTCGGCGGTTCAGTAAGACTCTGGTGTTGCGGAGGACACCCGCGTGGATCCACTTTTGAAAGGAATCATTGTCGGTTTTTCAATTGCCGCACCGCTTGGTCCAATCGGTGTGCTTTGCGTTCGCCGATCGCTCACGAACGGACCTTTTATGGGGCTATTAACCGGGCTTGGAGCCGCAACTGCCGATGCCGCGTATGGTTTCATCGCTGCTTTTGGTGTTACGGCGGTATCTATCTTTCTGCTCGACAAAAAGCTCTGGCTTTCAATGATAGGTGGAGTGTTCCTCTGCTACCTGGGAATAGCGACTTTCCGCCGCTTACCTGCAAACGACCCAGCATCCATATCGGGCGCGTCGCGCCTCGCGGCCTATGCGTCGACTTTCCTGCTTACACTCTCAAATCCCACAACAATATTGTCGTTTATCGCAATTTTCGCAGCATTCGGCCTGGGCGCATACGCAAGCTACTCGGCAGCGAGCGCAATGGTACTCGGAGTGTTTTTGGGCTCGGCCTTATGGTGGATCATTTTGAGTAGTTCGGTCGGTTTGCTCCGTACGCGTTTAAGCCGCACCTGGATGGCGTGGATAAACCGGATATCCGGCGCAATGATTCTGGCTTTTGGGTTACTCGCGTTAGGCAAAGCAACCGTGTCATGGCTGCAATAAATCGGTCAACACGTCGCTGCGCTCAACTGCCATCGCCTGCGTATTGGTTGTAAGATATCGCGCAGACGATTTTCAGAAAATCAAAGAACTGCGGTCTTTCTCCGGCGCGACGATCATGACAGCTACCATCGTAATTGTTTTCACCGTTGTGTACTTGGGCATGATTCTCGGCGGATTGCCGTTTCTGCAACTCGACCGGGCAGGCGTCGCCTTACTCGGCGCTATTGCCCTGGTTAGTTTCAATGCGCTTAATTTGGACGAGGCGGCCGGAGCGATTCATCTGCCGACTTTAATCCTGCTATTTGCTTTCATGGTCATTTCGGCGCAGATGCGTCTCGGCGGCTTCTACGACTGGGTGACGCTTCGGCTGGCAGCATTGCCGCTTAAGCCAGCATGGCTGCTTGGCGCAGTGATGTTTGTAATTGCCGGATTGTCAGCGGTGTTCAGCAACGATATCACCTGCCTTGCGATCAGCCCGGTGTTGATTGACGCCTGCCGCAAACGCCAACTTGATCCTGTACCCTTCCTGTTGGGGCTCGCTTGCTCAGCAAACATTGGCTCGGCAGCAACGTTGATCGGCAATCCGCAGAATATCCTGATTGGCCAAACTCTAGGACTATCTTTTGCCGGTTATTCCGCCCAGGCCATCCCGCCGGTGCTGCTTGGTCTTGCAGTATCCTGGGCGTTTATTGCGTGGCAGACGCACGGACGCTGGGTCTTGAGTGACAGGGCGGTTCTCGCGCCTGTCGCAAGCGAGCAACGCGTGGAGCAAGTACCGCTGGATCGGTGGCAAACGACCAAGGGGCTTTTTGTGGCTGGCGCACTGCTGATTGCATTTCTATTTACGCCATGGCCCAGAGAACACGTAGCGCTCGCAGGTGCAGGAATATTGCTTATGAGCCGCAAGCTTCATTCCAGGAAGATGCTTGGCTTAGTTGACTGGCAACTCCTGATCCTGTTCATAGGTTTGTTTGTGGTGATTCATGCGCTAGAGCAAACCAGGCTGTTACCGAGTGTAATTGCTGATCTTGCTGCTTCGGGCGTGCACTTGGATCAGCCCGGGGGGTTGTTTGCGGCGGCTTTTGTTCTTTCCAATGTTGTCTCCAATGTCCCCGCAGTCATGCTGTTGCTGCCGGTAGCTCAGCATCCCGATGCCGGTCCGCTGCTTGCGCTTGTTAGTACGTTGTCCGGTAATTTGCTTGTCTTTGGAAGCATCGCCAACATTATCGTGCTCGATGCCGCCGTACGGAAAGATATACACATCAGTTGGTCTCGTCACGCACAGACAGGGATTCCGGTGACGCTGGCGACACTGGTTATTACCGGAGCTTTTTTTTGGCTACTCATTGACGCGTGAGTTCACAAGAAAAGCGAGTTCATTTGGAATCAACCGCTAATAAACCCGCGGCTTGAGCCAATATAGCCTGATTCCTCAAGCCTGCAGGTTCCAAGTCTCTTTGAGCAGGTCGAGGAGCGCGCGGATTACCGGATCGTCGTTGCGGTCTTGGAGATGAATGAACCAAAGCGTCGTGGGCATCCGTGCATCTTTCCAGAGACACATCTCGCCGCCAGCCGTTTTATCCAACGCGAGGTCCTCGCGAATCAGCGCAAGGCCGACGCCGGATATCACAAGCGAGCTGATAACATCCTCCTGATCGGCCTCGACAATCCGAGTCGGCTCGACTCCGTGCTTGCGCAGAAGCGCATAAACCAACTGATGGTGCGTGCTTATCGCGGGCGGGATAATCCACGGCTGCTCGGCAATTTCCTTCCAGCCGGCATCCTTGACGCGTTCACGCCATTCAGCCGGAGCAGCGATTCGATACGTGATTTCCCGCAATGGTAAACAGGCAATAGTTGGATGCGTGACCTCGCCGTAGTAAAAGCTTGCATCAAGAGTTCCGTCACGCACGTGCTCCAAGGCCGCGCCGGTAACATGCTGATGAAGCTCTAGCTCGAGCAGCGGGTAACGGGCCACCGCCGAACTCATGAACTCGCCTAAGCGAATAAATTCCGGATCACTCAACGTGCCAATGCTCACTTTGCCCGCCACCGCGCCCTTGAGCACCCGCGCTCCTTTTTGCAGGGCGTGAGCGGCGGCCAGAATTTTCTCCGCCTCTCCCAAAATCTGCTTTCCCACGGCAGTGAGCGCCATACCAGTTGAGGTGCGATCAAACAGTGTGAGTTCGAGCTCGTCCTCCAGCGCCTTGAGTTGCGAGCTGAGTGCGGGTTGACTGAGGTGCAGCTTTTCCGCCGCCCGGGTCAGTTGCCCGACTTCAGCGATGGCGACAAAGCTGCGCAATTGGTATAGCTCCATTACGTGCTCCTTTCGCCTCCCTCGACCGGCGTGACTATTTTAACGCAAATTGTTGCTGCGCAGCGACACATTACGATGGTATAAGCAGACACGAATATAAGTATTTAAATTTACTATTTGATATTCTGTCAAGCTGACCGTATTCTTGGTTGTGCAATGCAATATACCTGCGCAGTAATCCTCGAAATCGACGGAGGGAATTCATGAACCTTTACGAACATGGCTGGAAAATTAATGACCGATTCGAAAAGCGCTTCGAGCCACAGCAGACGGAAGATCTGCCGCTTGCCGTGGCAATCATGATCGGGGTGCAGTTATTGGTCGGGGTATTTCTCATCGTCGCCGCGATAGCGATGCATTAATGGCCATGTTCAGCATTCGTTTCGCGGTATTGATGTTTACTGACACACCATCGTTCACAATCTAATGGAGGGTAATATGGCTATACGTCTAAAACCCATGTTTACAGCAATAGTCGGGGCAACTGTTGTAGCTGTGGCGCTGTTGCTCACTCACGTTGCTTACGCAGACAAGCACCCCTTGGGCAATCATCCCGCTGTGATTGTTTACAAGAACTGGAATCGGTTGGCCTATACTGAAAGAACGGTGATCTATCCTCACCCAGCGGAGATTTGGTGGTATACGTACGATCCAAATACGACAAATCATCCGCATCATAAGAAAAGCGTCAATTGAACCTCGTACCGATAGTTTCGCTTAGATTTGTTTAAATCAGGAGATTAGCCACCCCTAATAACTTCCTCTGGCCAGACTCATATTCCTGCACGCTGGGCTAAAATGCGCTTTTAGCGAACTGCTTTACCCCGGAAGGGATATCATGGGTTCTGGAAACAAAGTTCGTTATTAATAAAAAGGGGGGCGAGTGACATTCTTCAATCTATATCGCCACAACTTTCTACGTGCGGCGGTGTGCGTTCCAGAAGTGCGCGTGGCGGATCCGGCTTTTAATGCGGCTCAGACAATCGAGCTCCTCACCCAGGCATCGGAGAAAAAAGTATGTCTCGCCCTGTTTCCGGAGCTCGGGCTAACCGCATATTCATGCGACGATTTGTTCCATCAACAAGCGCTGCTTGAAGCCGGAGAAAAAGCGCTCGCCCGGGTATTAGAATCTTCGCGCAATTTGCCAGTTATAGCAGTGCTTGGCTTACCGCTGCGCGTTCAAGGTGCACTTTTTAACTGCGCGGCGGTGACCTATAAGGGCCGGATTTTAGGGGTCGCTCCAAAATCTTACCTCCCCAACTACAGGGAGTTTTATGAGCTCCGACATTTTGCTCCAGGGGCTAGCGCGACCGCCGGCGGGATAGACATCTGCGGGCAAAGCGGCGTGCCATTCGGCACGCGGCTCCTTTTTAGGCCGCCGCAACAGCCTTTATTTACTCTGTTTGTCGAAATCTGCGAGGATCTCTGGACGCCGATACCGCCGTCATCGTTTGCCGCCCTCGCCGGCGCTACCGTACTCGCCAATCTATCAGCTTCCAACATCACCATCGGCAAGGACGAATATCGCACTCAGCTTGTGGCCAATCAATCCGGTCGCTGCGTCGCTGCTTACCTTTATTGTGCGGCCGGGTTCGGTGAGTCAACCACCGATCTTGCTTGGGACGGTCACGGGATGATCTATGAGAATGGTTCACGTCTGACCGAGACGCGCCGCTTTGCCTACCAGTCGCAGCTTGCCATGAGCGATATCGACCTCGACCGCATTGCCCAGGACCGCATGCGGCAGACGAGTTTCACACAGTCCGTCGATACGCACCGCGCCGCGATTTCAGATTTCCGCCTGGTTTCTTTTTCGTTAGATCTTCCCGATGAGCAAGAACTTTTCCTCGAACGCAATATCGCGCGTTTTCCTTATGTGCCTAGCGATCCCGCGACACGGGATTTGCGGTGTCAGGAAGTGTACGAAATTCAGGTGCAAGGACTCGTCAAGCGCCTGCGTTCAATCAGTGCAGAGCGTGTGGTGATCGGCGTTTCCGGAGGCCTTGATTCCACCCACGCCCTGATTGTATGTGCTCGCGCCATGGATATGATGCATCTGCCGCGAAGCAGGATTCTCGCATACACGATGCCGGGGTTCGCGACAAGCGAACGGACTCTGGCGCAGGCGCGGGAGCTTATGGCCGCGATCGGATGCGTCGCGACTGAAATTGATATCCGCCCAAGCTGCATGCAAATGCTGCGCGACATTGGGCACCCGTTTGCGGCGGGCAAACCGGTCTATGACACCACGTTTGAGAACGTTCAGGCCGGCGAGCGCAGCAGTCATCTGTTCCGCCTGGCCAACCTGCACCAAGCGCCCGTAGTTGGCACCAGCGACTTGTCCGAATTGGCTTTGGGCTGGTGCACCTACGGCGTGGGAGACCAAATGGCGCATTATCACGTTAATGCCAGTGTACCCAAGACGCTCATTCAGTTTCTAATCCGGCACATCGCGCGCACCGGCCAGATCGGGGCTACAGCCGGCCCCGTGCTCGAGCAAGTTCTTAGCACCGCGATCAGCCCCGAACTCTTGCCGGGTGACAGCGGTCTGCAACCGGGCCAGAAGAGCGAGGATATAGTGGGGCCTTACGAACTGCAGGATTTCAACCTTTACTATGTCCTGCGCTACGGCCTTGCTCCACCAAAGGTCGCGTTTATGGCCTATTGCGCCTGGCACGACCGCACGCGGGGAGACTGGCCTGAGGTCAGCCTGGCGTCGCGGCACGAATACGAAATTTCGGAAATCAAACGCTGGCTCGAGGTTTTTTTGCGCCGGTTTTTTGAAACAAGCCAGTACAAACGCAGCGCCATCGCCAATTCGCCGAAAGTAGGGTCCGGCGGATCGTTGTCTCCGCGCGGAGATTATCGTGCTCCAAGCGACGCCCAGGCACAGGCCTGGCTGTCACAACTGGACGCTATTCCCGACTCCGGCCCAAGATCTGCGAAAGCGCGTCGCGATTGAACCACTCGCCGTTTCGGGACGGCAACGGTAATCGTCTGCAAAACGCTGCCGGTTTGTCTGTATATTACTTTTGACCTGTCTTGATCCGGCTATCCTATTGAGCGAGCAATGACCCTCAACGCGCACATGGCGTGACGTCGATTAACGGCTTGAGCTACGTCTGCGGCGCAATAGTTATTCGGCAAAGCCTCAGGTATTTATATGTCAAAACGGTGTTAAAATGGTTTGCCGTCAAATTACTTTGACAAGGAGGTTTCCCATGAAAAAGAACGAGCCGATGCAAACAGGACGGATGCTTAGCTACGCAATGCTAGCCGGACTGGTCGGCGGGTTCGCCGAAATGCTCTGGACAGTACTTTATACGTCACTTACATCGGGTAGCAGCGTCGAGGTCGCCCGGGATGTTGCCGGGACCGTGTTTCGATCAGCGGCAGCATTGCCCGCGGCACCCGTGATAGGCATAGCGATCCATTTGGCGCTTTCCGTCGCACTTGCTGTCGTTTTTGTCAGATTCATCTGGGTTCCTTTCGCGATATCCCTTAGAGGCGGCGCGAGCCTATTCATTACGGTGACAACACTAATACTAGTCTGGGCAGTAAATTTCTTGATTGTCCTTCCGGTTGTCAATCCCTCCTTCGTCAAGGTGATGCCTTACGGGATTACGCTCATCTCGAAAGCCTTGTTCGGCGCGTCCATGGCCTGGAGTCTTCGGAAAAGTTTTGCGCCTCGTCATCCGTGATTCGGGTTGCACTGGCGTTGCTCAGTGATCAGCGTTCTGGTGTAGTGAAACCACATTCAAACATCAGCGATTTTTGACTCCACTTCTCTATCATCTCGCCGTTGCGCCTGTCGGTACCCAATTGATTTTACTGAGGCTCGGCGACGGCAACCCGGCATTCGGAGCAACGAATGCAATTGGCGCCGAAGCTTGACGCTTCGGGATTGAACCGTTGAAAGTCGTGGCGACCTAATATACATTGAGCGTATGATTGGCTTACGTCACGCTCACACAAAGGACAAGATATGCGCCGTCTGATTGCGTTCTTGCAATCGAAAATTCGATATTCCGGATTGCAATTCATTGCCATCAGCCTGCTCTTGGCGCCGCTGGTTACGGCGTATGCAGCTGGCGGGATGGAGACCGGAACGAATATGGCAGCGGCCGCGAGCTATGAGAAGCTTACCCGTGAGCAGCTACTGGGAATTCTGTCGCGCTCATCCGAATCTGCGCCGGCGAATCTGTACTCGAAAGATCTGACCGGGCTCGATCTTTCGGGAGTCGATTTCAAAGGGGCAAATCTCACGGCCTCGCTTATGAATTCCGCAAATCTGAGCAACGCAAATTTATCGCACTGCAATTTAACAGTAAGCTTCGCAGAAGGGGCAAATTTATCGCATGCCGATCTGCGAGATGCAAATATGTTTTCAATGCAGTTAAAAGGTTCTAATTTGTCGGGAGCAAATTTATCAGGAGCGCGATTTATCGGAGATTTGACCGGGGCCAATCTGCAAGGCGCCAATCTGAGCAAAATGGATGGCGGGGCGGATATGAAGAACCAGTCCATGGGGCTCATGCGGGCCTCAATTGTGAGCGCAAATCTTCAAGGAGCGAATCTCTCCGGGGCGAATTTTTCAAAGGCCGATTTCAGCTTTTCGTCCCTCGCCGGCGTCAACCTTTCGGGAGCAAACCTTTTCGATGCGAATCTCAGTGGTGCCGATTTCTCATCTGCCAACCTGAGCAATGCTAGTTTGCGCGAGGCAAAAATTTTTGACACTGACTTTACGGGCGCGAATTTAACCGGCGCGGATTTTGCTGGCGCCGAATTTCGCAACGTCAGGGGACTGGATAAAGCCCAGACCGAAAATGCTAAAGGACTTCCGCACTAGTTCGAGCGTTGCTGAAACATGGATTGCCTGGCCTGACGAGCTATGTTCAAGAAAGCACTGGCTTAAATGAAGGCGCTTATCCAGGCGGTGCTCCTCACAACCGTGCTTGCGCCGCTTGCGGCATATAGCGAGGACCAGCCCGGGCCGCAATCGCGCCCGATCCCGGATAAGCTCGCGCTGTTTCTCCAGCTGGAAAAAGTGGACGTCATTTCCGAGGGCGCCAAAGATGCAAGGAGCGAGTTGTATGTATTTTTTGATCCCAATTGCTACTACTGCCATCTAACATGGAAAGCGCTGCAGCCGTATGAAAATGTCGGGCTGCAAGTACGTTGGGTACCGGTCGCTTACCAGAAACCGAGCTCTGTAGGACGCGCGGCAGCCATCATGGAGGCGCGCGACAGAAAAACCGCGATGCGCGAAAACGAAAGCAACTATGACAGTGCACACTACGACGGCGGCATCAAGCCAATGGATAAGCCGCCGGTTCGGCTGACCGCGCAACTACAGGCAAATATCCGGCTCATGCAAGAGTTCGGCGCCCCCGGGACTCCCTTGCTCGTCTGGAAAGATAAAAATGGAAAGGTGCAGACGAAAATTGGTGTCCCGCGCTTGTCGCAGCTTCCGCAAATTACCGCGCTCCCGGAACAGAAAGTCACCGACCCGGAACTTGCGAATTTCCATTGACCGCAAATCGCGGCGCAATAGAACACATCATCTCGTTCTCTTGCGCCGGGCTTGAGGCGGTCCTGCAGTACTAACATCGAATGTTTCGCCTACCGTTTTACACGACAATGCATTGGGAGAGCGAATACTGAGACTTATCCTCGACATCCGGATTGTTCCGGGCGAGCAGCGCATGTGTAGTTGCAGCGGCAAGACGCATTTAGCCCGGTCACCCCAGCATTAGAAGGTGCTGCAACGCCAATCACCGCGCAACGGGCTGCGCATTGGAGCGAGCTTCGGGCCTTGCTATGCGTGATGAATTATTTCGTTCGCGCCGGTTCGGTGGGTTAAAATTGCCTTCCCGCATCAGTCCCGCATAAAATTGCGCACGCACCACCTGTGGCTGATTCAGGCTAAAGCGGAAAAATCGGGTTTCATGAATTTCGTCCAGATATAATTACATCTAACATTCATTCAAAACACGGCGATGAGCAGTGATATAACGGCACAGGCC